>CAJOJC010000087.1:0-3456 GCA_905234775.1 uncultured Bacteroidales bacterium
GCGAGGGGCAGGACGTCCATGCCGCCATGGCCGCGAAAATCTTCCGCAAACCGCTCGCCGAGGTGACTCCGGACGACCGCCGGGTCGCGAAAACGGCCAACTTCGGCATCATGTACGGCATCTCTTCGTTCGGGCTCGCCCAGAGGCTCCACTGCCCGCGCAAGGTGGCCGCCCAAATCATCGACGACTACTTCGCTTCGTTCCCGACCATCCGCTCGTTTATCGACGGGACTCTCGAATCCGCACGCCGCCTGGGCTATGTAGAGACCATCTTCGGCCGCAGGCGCTATGTTCCGGACGTCAACTCGCATAACGCGAATATCAGGGCCATGGCCGAGCGAAACGCGGTCAACGCCCCCATCCAGGGCAGCGCGGCCGACATAATCAAACTCGCCATGATCGGGGTAGACCGTGCCCTGCGCCAGCAGGGATTGCGGGCCCGCATGGTCCTTCAGATCCACGACGAACTGGTGCTGGAAGTCCCGGAAGACGAGATCCAGCCCGTCAAGAGAATACTAACCGAGCAGATGGAGGGGGTGATGGCCCTCAGCGTCCCGCTCACAGTCGAATGTAACTATGGCAAGAACTGGCTCGAGGCCCATTGACGAGCTCGTCAGGCTCGCTATCATCGGCGACGGCGCGGCCTTTACCGCGCTCTGGGATACGCATATAGACGCCCTTCGCGCTTACCTGAAGTCCACGATGAAGAATCTGGACGACTTCTTCATCGACGATATCTGCTCGCGCAGTTTCGAGAAGGCGTTCCGCCAGATCCGGAGCTACGACCCTTCGCGCAGCCAGTTCAGTACCTGGCTGAAAACGATTGCCCACAACACGGCCCTCGATATCCTCGAATCCGAGAGGCGTGCCGGACGCGAGACCGTTTCGCTGGACGACAATCTTCAGACTTCGGTGACGGAGAACATGACCGAGGTCGAGACCGACGCGCTGGATTCGATTATCCGCGACGAAGACGAGCTTCGCACCCGCGCCTATGTCGACGGTCTGCCGGATCTGTATAGGGAAGTAGCCCACAAACGCCTTATCGACGGCCTTCAGTATAAGGAAATTGCCGATGAACTGGGCCTGGAACTCAATACCGTCCGTACCCGTATCCGCAGGGCTAAGGACCTGATCGAGAAAATGAAACGCGATGAACAAGATGCCTAAGAAGAAAGACTACGCGCTGATGTGTAGACTCTACAGGGAGTGGAACGAGAAGATCAACGTCATCTCGCGCAAAGACATCGACAATCTCTACGAACATCACATCCTTCACTCGCTGGCTATCCATGAGTACATGAAAGAGAAGGGCCTGTTGGAAGACGGGCTGGAGATACTGGATCTAGGAACTGGCGGCGGTTTTCCCGGAATTCCTCTCGCCACCGTAATGCCTGAGGCCCATTTCACACTCTGCGATTCAATCGCTAAGAAGGTGCGCGTAGCAAAGGCGGTAGCCCATGACCTCAAGCTTAAAAACGTAGATTGCGTCAATGCCAGGGCGGAGACTCTTCCTGGACCCTATGACTGGGTGGTTTCCCGCGCAGTCACCTCGCTCGACGAGTTCTATCCCTGGGTTAAGGGCAAGTTCACGAAGGGAATCCTGTACCTGAAAGGCGGAGATATAGCAGAGGAAATCGCCCAAATGTGTATCAAATGCAAGGTCGACCCTACGAAGGTCAGCCTCTGGCGCATAAATGATTGGCTTAAAGACGATTATTTCGAAGAAAAATTTGTAATTGAGATAAGAAAATAATATCTTTGCCCTCCCAAAATCGAAAAAACAAAAAATAGATAGATATGAAAAGGACATTCCAACCCTCACGTCGCAAGAGAGTCAACAAGCACGGTTTCCGTGAGCGTATGGCTTCTGCAAACGGCCGCCGCGTTCTCGCAGCGCGTCGCCGTCACGGCCGCAAGAAACTTACCGTTTCCTCTGAGGACCGCTTTTAATTGATGCCGTAAGGCTCGATTAAAAAAGGGTTGGCAATGCGCCAACCCTTTTTTGTTTGCTTTTGTGCAGAGAGCTATTCTTCTCCGAGGAACATTGGATCCCAGGCGGGGAGCTGAACCGGTTCCTGATCAAGAAGCGGCAGGAGGTCTTCGGGAATGTACTTGCGCTCGACTACGAGGCGGAACATATACTCGTCGAACCACTCGTCAGTCATAATGATATTGCCCTTGTATCCGGCTGTCTCGCCCCAGCTGTTTTCGACCATCCATTTGACGGGCTTACCGTCCTTTAGGTCGACTGCGATAAGGGTCATAGCGTGAGATGAGCCGCTGGCGTGGGTCTGGATGCGCTGTTTCTTGTCCATGGTGAACTGCACTCCGAGAAGAGACTCATAATCGAAGTTGGCAAGGTCGGCGACACCCTTCTTACGGTCGAGGAACTTTCCTACGTCGCAGGAGAAGTACATGGCGTTGCCATCTTTGATAGAGGCGATAGCCATCTCCTTGATCCTGTCTATAGGGAGGTTGAGGTAGAGCCAGTTGTCGCCGTCGTAGAGATGTCTGTCGTACTGGATCTCGTAAAGTTTATTATACTCGCGGGAAGGATCGTTCATCAACATTACGTAGTTGTTGCCCAGATCGAAGCCGACGAATTCGGCGTAAAACTCCTGGGGAGTGTAGGTCTTGCCTTTCCATTCGAACTCTACCGGCGGCTGGCCGTAGGCAAGGCAGAGGATGCGGTAGATTTCGGAAAGCATCTCTACCTTCAGTTTGCCGGCACACTTGGGACACTTTGCCTCGCGAAGTTTCAGGGCATCCTGCCTGAGGATGGTCTTCAGCTGGGTAGCCATCTGGGAAGTGCTATTGGCGATGAGGGATTCGGGCATCACCTCTGCGGGGACTACACCGTATTTCATTACCAGGTTTGCAACTCCGGTCCAAGTTCCTCCGTCGCTTATAGGGTTGCTCAGGAGCCAGTCTACCTGACGGTCGTCGAGGGGAAGATCCTTGGTGTCTATAATCGCCTGCAGGAACAGGTTTGCCTTCTCGAGCTGGTCGTAGAAGAAGTTGTAGCTCTGGGAGAACTGGAACTTCCCGAGATCGTGCTGAGAGATAGCGGCGGCGCGCAGGACATTGAGGCCGGTGAAGAGCCAGCAGCGGCCGGACTGCTTCTGGTCCGTGATTCCTACAGTCTTCACTCTGTCGGAGAATTCGGTGTCGATCATGGCCGCATTTTCCGCGTTGACGGCGATAGTGTTCAGCGCTACTGCGTTGAGGGCGTTGCGGACGGCTTTGTCTGCAGGGGAGCTTGTGTAACCCTGGCGGATGGTCTGGAGCATCAGGGAGTCAAGGCCTCCGTTCTGGGCGAATGCGCCGAGCGAAACAAGGGCTGCGGCGGCGAGGGCAAAGATGCGTTTCATTGTTTTATCTCTTTTATACTTATTGTCGATATCAAGGCGCCGATGAGGGCTACGCCGGCGGCGGTGAGCAGCACGTCGGTGA
>CAJOJC010000087.1:3488-8541 GCA_905234775.1 uncultured Bacteroidales bacterium
ATCTTTATCAGGCCGGTGTATTGCTGGAGAAGAACCAGCGCGATTCCGACCACAAGGCCGATAACCAGTCCAAGCAGGGACACGAACCAGCCTTCGAGCCAGAAGGTCCTGCGGATGACGGGAGCTGAAGCGCCCATACTCGAGAGGGTACTGATATCGTCTTTTTTGTCGATGATCAGCATGCTGAGCGAGCCGAAAATGTTGAAGGCCACGATCAGCACCACGAAAATAAGAATCAAGTAGATAGCAGCCTTTTCGTAGCGCATCATCTTGTAGATCGAGGGGTGTTGCTGATACCGGTCCAGCACCTCGAATTCAGGGCCGAGGATGGCGCTGACCTGGGCCGTGGACACTTTTTCGGAGCGGATTTCGAACGCGCTCACCTCCGATGGGATATGGAGCAGTTCGCGCGCCTTCGCGATGGGGACCACGACGAAACTTTCATCGGACGAAAGAATCTCCTTCGGCCTCATCGTGATATGTTCGAGCGAGGCGGCCGGATTCGCCATCGAGAAACTCTCGCCCTTGCTGGGGAAGAAGAGGGTGAGCTGATCGAAGAACCATGTCCGGATTCCGAGTTCCGAGGCCAGGGCTGAGCTGACGCTGCACTCCCATGCTCCTTCGATTCCGCGAACGCGGGTGATGGACTGCCTGTCTCCATACCGGGCGGCGACCTTTTCCTCGATCACGCCCTCTGCCGAGACGACTCCGGGCAGTGCGGCTATCTGAGCGAACGCTTCCGCACCCGCGTCGAAGGTCTTGCCCACGGCAGGCCTTACCACGATATCGGGCGAGTTCGCATCCAGATTGTCCCTGATAATACGGTCGAAACCGTTATAGACGGAGAGTATCACTATCAGCGCGGCAGTCCCTACCGCCATTCCGGCGGCGCCTATACCGGAGATCCAGCTGATCACACTACGGGATTTCCCGGAGAAGAGATAGCGTCCGGCTATGAAGCCTGATACTCCCACGTGGGAAACTATTTTTTGAGCAGTTCTTCGATGTGCTCTACATAATCAAGAGTAGTATCCAGGTAGAAGTCCAGCTCAGGAACGATTCTGAGCTGCTTGGCTACTTTTCTTCCGAGTTCGCCCCTGATAGCTTTATTGTTCTCCTCGAGGAGCTTCATTACCTCTTCCTGCTTCTCGGAAGGGAAGATACTTACGTAGACCTTGGCGATCGAAAGGTCGGGGCTGACGCGCACCTCGCTGACGGTGACCATCGCGCCGCCGAAGGCGGCCATACCCTTACTCCTGATAATCTCCGCAAGGTCGCGCTGGAGCTCCCTGCCGACCTTCTGCTGACGCGTACTCTGTCCTTCCATAGCCTTTTACTTTATGTTGATTATGTAGTAGTCTTTCTTGCCTTTCTGGGCGAGGATATACTTGCCGTCGATTATATCGGCTTCCGTGATATTGCGGGCGATGTCCGTAACTTTCTCCTTATTCAGGGAGAAACCGTTGCCCTGGATCATCTTACGGGCTTCGCCCTTGGATGGGAAGACCTGAGTCTCCACTGCGAGGAAGTCGAGGATACCGACCGGGAGTTTAGCCCGCTCTACGTCGAAGGTAGGAACGCCGTCGAAAACTGCCAGGAAGGTCTTTTCGTCGAGGCTGCGCAGATCCTCTGCTGTAGCCTTTCCGAAGAGCATCTGGGAGGCCTTGACTGCATTCTCATACTCTTTTTCGCCGTGGACCATGATAGTTACTTCCTTGGCGAGGAGCTTCTGGAGACGGCGCTGGCCGGGATCTTCGGCGTGTTCCGCTATAGCGGCCTCGATAGTCTCGCGGTCAAGCATGGTGAAGATCTTGATATATTTTGCGGCGTCTTCGTCGCTTACGTTGAGCCAGAACTGATAGAACTGATAGGGGCTGGTTCTCTCCGGGTCGAGCCAGATGTTGCCTTTTTCCGTCTTTCCGAACTTACCGCCGTCTGCTTTGGTAATAAGAGGGCAGGTAAGGGCGTAGGCTTCCTTTCCGAGCACCCTTCTGATAAGTTCCGTTCCGGTAGTGATGTTTCCCCACTGGTCTGCTCCGCCGAGCTGAAGGCGGACGTCTCTGTGTTCATATAAGTACAGGAAGTCGTAGCCCTGGAGGAGCTGGTAGGTGAATTCGGTGAAGGACATGCCTTCGGAGGAGTTGCGCTCGAGGCGCTTCTTAACCGAATCCTTGCTCATCATATAGTTGACGGTAATGAGCTTACCGATATCGCGGGTGAAGTTAATGAAGGTGTAGTCCTTCATCCAGTCGTAGTTATTGACGAGCTCGGCTTTATTGGGAGCGTCTGACTCAAAATCGAGGAAACGGGAGAGCTGGGCCTTGATACACTCAACGTTGTGGGCCAGGGTCTTCTCGTCGAGAAGGTTCCTTTCCTGGCTTTTCATCGAAGGGTCGCCGATCATTCCGGTAGCTCCGCCGACGAGAGCGAAGGGCTTGTTTCCGCATTCCTGGAAATGTTTGAGGATCATTATGCTGACGAGGTGTCCGATATGAAGGCTGTCTCCGGTAGGGTCGATTCCTACGTAGGCCGACATGGGTCCTTTCGCGATTTCTTCTTCAGTTCCGGGGGTTATGTCTTTAATCATTCCCCTCCATTTCAGTTCTTCTACAAAATTCTTCATCGAATGATAATCTATAGTCCACAAATTTAGTAAATAATAGTTAAATTTGCTTGTTTGAAAATTCACTTAACAATTTATACAGAATGAGAAAGAACATTGTTGCAGGAAACTGGAAGATGAACACTACAGTTCCCGAAGGAGTAGAACTTGCAAAGGCAGTCCTCGAGGCCAGCGCCAAGGTCCCTGCTGAGGTAGGTCTTGTAATCGCAACCCCGTTTACACATCTTTGCCCCGTCGCTGCAGTAGTAGCCGGAACTCGCGTAGAGCTTTCTGCTGAGAACTGCGCAGACAAGGAGAAGGGAGCCTATACCGGTGAGGTATCTGCCGCTATGATCAAGAGCGCAGGTTGCCAGTATACTATCCTCGGACACTCCGAGCGCCGTCAGTATTACGGTGAGACCGATGAGAAGCTCGTCGAGAAGACTAAGCTCGCTCTTGCAAACGGCCTTAAGGTTATCCTTTGCGTTGGTGAGAACCTCGAGGAGAGGGAAGCCGGAAAACACTTCGCAGTAGTAGAGGCTCAGACAAAGAACGTCCTCTCGCAGTTTACCGCCGAGGATATGGCTTCAATAGTCATCGCATACGAGCCCGTCTGGGCTATCGGAACCGGCAAGACCGCTACCGCAGACCAGGCAGAAGAAATCCACGCCTACATCCGCGGACTTCTCAAGGATATGTTCGGTGCTAAGGTCGCAGACGACACTACTATTCTTTATGGTGGTTCCTGCAAGCCTTCAAATGCAGCTGAGCTGTTCGCAAAGCCCGATATCGACGGTGGTCTTATCGGCGGCGCATCCCTTAAAGCAGAAGACTTTATCGGAATCGCACTGTCATTTTAATCGACTCGCGACTATACCATAACCAAATTACATCGTCCTCCATCTTCACTACCTGGAGGACGATGTTTTTTCGTACCTCGTCGGCTCCGGTGGGGGAGGTCCAGCGAAGAAGGCCGGCGGTAACCATCTGGTCTTCCTCGGTAGGCTCCGTCTGAAGCCTCAGGATGAAGTAATCGGACATGTTGTCTGTGTGGAGCCTGAACTCCAGCTGACCGGCGTTGTAGGCGTACTGGCAGGTGAGGGGATTGAAGGTGATGATATCGGTCTTGCCGACAGCCATCCTGAGGGTGTTGTCGGTAAGGAACTCGGGGGTATAGGTTCCTTCCTCGATGCAGGCTGGCATCGAGAGCAGCAGCGCGAAGACTGCGAGTATGGTCCTTATCCCTTTCATTGCTTGACCTGTATCTCTTTTACAATCACGTCAGTAGTCCCGTCGGCCCAGCGGACTTCCGCGCGGAGGGTGCCGTTCGCGCTGACGGTGAACATGCCTTCGGAATCGGTCACGGCCGGCCGGTCGCCGAAGAACCAGTTGATTTCCTCCGCTCCCACGGCGTTGTGGACGTAGAGAGGGAAGCGGGCGCCCTTTTCGAAGGTGCCGTCTTTATTGCGCACGCCGCCGGTGAAGTAGATGAACGGGATCGTGTTGCGATTGTCTATGACCATGGTCTTGAACGAGCCGGACTTCGAGAAAACGGCGTCCGGGGTATAGACGGTCAGTAGTGTATTGTAGGTAGTGCCGCCCCTGAGGCTGTCGGGCATGAAGGTGAGGCGGCCGTCGGATGCGGGCATCACCTTTTCGAGCATGGCCTCTCCGCGGGCAGGGGATAGGGCGACCGTGCAGCTGTCGATTTCGCCGAGAAGGCTCCGGTCGATCTGCCAAACGAGGATGGCCGAGCCCTGGAAGGCCGTTTGGCGCACGTTCGCAATCGGCTCGATGACGGTGAAGGTGACGCTGCTGTCCGGCATGATCCGGATGTCTTTAAGCGCATATCGGGCCTGGGTGCCGTCCCACGCGCGGAAAGCGGGCTCGCCGTCCGAACAGAAGGTCTGCCGCTCGCCTTGGGGGAAGAAGACGGCGGTGACGGTGTCGGCCTCGGGTAGCGCTTCGACCAGGTCCGCGCATTGGTGGTCCGGCCGGGCGTTAACCTCGTTCTTAAGCCAGCGGTCGTAGGCGCGAAGGGTAAGGTTGTAGTACGAAGAGAAGCCGGCGCGGTTCGAGGATTTGTCGACATGGTAGACGAGCAGGCCGTTCCCGCCTATGAAGCGGTCCCATCCTTCGGCGGCCCTGCACTCGAAGAGGAAGTATTCGCCGGGGGTGTCGGTCTGATAGTATAGGAATTCACGCGAGCGATTGAAGGGGCGGAGGACGTACTCGCCCGGGAGGAGGGTGTCGCGCTGACCGAGCCCGAGAATGTCGAAGTCGATCGCGCCAAGGCCGGCCGGAGTGCGGGTGCTGTCGTTGTGGTCGCCCCTGTCCATGAGGGCCAGGCTGCCCCACAGGCCTTCCGCGAGTCCGCCGCTGCCCAGTTCGTCGGTATCATAGAGGTCCTGCAGGCCGAGGGCATGGCCGAATTCGTGGCATACGGGCCCG
>CAJOJC010000088.1 GCA_905234775.1 uncultured Bacteroidales bacterium
TTCAATCGTTTCGATCCTGACAGTGGCTTTCAGCCTGCTCTCAGTACGTGCAAGTGCTCAGGACAAGTTCCAGAGCGGATTCTTCCTCGACAACTACAATTACGTATACAGGCTCAATCCCGCCATCATGAGCGAGAAGAGTTTCTTCGGTTTCCTTGCCGGAAATGTGGAGATGGGAATCAGCAGCGGCCTCGGCATCAGCTCACTGATCTATCCCAACGCTACAGGAGATGGCCTTGTAACCTTCCTCCATCCCAGTGTTACTACGGAGGAAATGATGTCCCACCTGGGCAAAGACAATCCGTTCGGATTAGACGCCACCTACAACATCCTCAGTACCGGTAAGCGCAGGGAGAACAAATTCAACTCCTTCGAGATCAACATCCGCGCAGACCTCGGATCCTCCATCCCTGGAGATCTCTTCAGGTTCCTCAAGGAAGGTAACTCTCCTAACCCCTACGATCTCAGCGCATTCTATCTGGGTGCCAAAACCTATGCTGAAATCGCATTCGGAGTAGCGAAGAGGCCTGTAGAAGGTAATCTCACCATCGGCTTCAGGATCAAGGGGCTCATCGGTCTTGCCAATACAGACATCCGTTTCAACAAAGCAAACGTCCTCTTCAACGAGGGCCTTATCGCTACCGATATCGAAGGCAAGGCCAGACTCTCCGCCTCCGGAGTCAACGTCTTCAACGACCAGAACGGCGATCTTAAATACCAGGTCAATACCAGGAGCATGGGCCCTGCCGGCTACGGCGGCGCCATCGATCTCGGCTTCAGGTGGACCCCCTTCGAGAGCCTCGCCGTCAGCGGCGGTATCAACGACCTTGGCGGTATTTTCTGGAAGTTCAATACGGTAGCCAGATCCGCCGATCAGTTCAGCTTCAACGGCTTTGAGAAGGTCGGACAAAACACCAACTACGAGAACGAACTCGGCCAGGCCAAGGACGACTTCCTCGAGATCGCGAACCTCCAGGTTCTCGACGGTGTAACCGAGAGCGCTTTCGAGAGACTGCGTCTCCCTATCCTGAGCTTCGTCTCATTGGGAGCCCTCGGAATCTATCACTTCGACGAGATTGCTCCCTACTGGGATGCCCGCGCAGGTGTTACCCTCTCTCCGTTCAAGTTTATCAGTCTTACTGCTAACTACGGACAGAATACCCAGGGCAACGTCCTCGGCCTCGCAGCCAGCGTTACGATTCTCTTCATCAACGCTTATGTGGGTATAGATACCTATGCAGACCGCGTCGGTATCGTTCCTATCGAAGGAATCAACTTCCCCAAGTATGGTGGAGTCCCCGTCCCTATCGATCCTTTCCGCTGCAAGATGACCTTCGGACTCAACATGCAGTTCGGAAACAGGTACCGCAACTAATCACCCTCTCTATATCGAAAAAGACCTCGGATTTTTCCGAGGTCTTTTTTTTATTCGGACGGGATAACACCCTCCTGCGGAACTTCAGTCGCTTCGCTCCTTCCGGCCCCTGAGTGCGCGGTTATTGGTCAGCATCAGCTGACCGGTCGGTCCGGGTATTTGCGCTAGCAAATACGAAAAGGAGGGGGTGTCGGGGGATGTGTCATCCACCGTATGATAGTCCGGGGGTGGACAGGTCCGCCGGAGGGTGTCATCCCGTCCGTTAGCGCCTATAAAGGAGAGATGAATCTCCGTATGAGAGGAAGCGGTAGCCGCTGGCGAGGGCGTAGTCGTAGATGGTACGCCAGTCGCCGGCGACGAAGGCAGAGACCAGAAGGATAAGGGTACTTTCGGGCTGGTGGAAGTTAGTCACCAGAAGGTCTACAAGGCGGAAGCGGAAGCCTGGGACTATAATGATACGTGTTCCTACCTTCAGCTCGCTTAGAGAGCCCTTCTCGAGCCAGGAAACGATAGCCTGGAGGGCTTCCTCAGTCGAGTACGTATAATCGCGCGTATAAGGCGCCCATTGGGCTACGTCTTCCGGGGCTCCGTTTTCTATAATACTGACGCCTACGTAGTAGAGGGATTCGAGGGTGCGGACCGAGGTGGTTCCGACGGCGACGAGTTTGCCCTTACGGGCGATGAGCCTTTTAAGGAAGTCGAGACTGACTACGAAGGGCTCACGGTGCATGGGGTGTTCGGAGACGTTTGAGGACTTTACAGGAAGGAAAGTACCGGCGCCGACGTGGAGGCAAACATTCTCTATATCAATACCTTTGGCCCTGATAGCCTCAAGCACTTCTTCAGTAAAGTGAAGGCCGGCCGTAGGGGCGGCTACCGAGCCGCGGATATGGGCGTAGAGTGTCTGATAACGCTCTATATCCAGGGCCTCTGTTTCGCGGTTAAGATACGGGGGGATCGGCACCTGGCCACAAAGTTCGAGGACCCTGCTGAAGGGCTCTCCGCCTTCCCATGAGAATTCGACTACGCCTGTCTGAGCTTCCCTTGAGATAAGCCTTGCACGGAGGTTCATAGCCGATATGGCGGCTTCACAGCCCCCGGGGATGTCGTAGCTGAGCAGATCATCCTTCCAGCGCTTTGAGTTGCCTATCACACACTGCCAGCTGCATCTCTCAGTAGCTGCAAATGCCGTATTATACTCTACCGGATCTATAGGCTGAAGGCAGAATATCTCAATCTTGGCGCCTGTCTCTCTTACGAAATGGAGCCTTGCAGGAACTACCTTGGTATCGTTAAATACCATCATAGAGCCCTCGGGCATAAACTCCGGAAAGTTAGAGAATACTTTGGTCTCTACTTTACCCTCTTTGTATATCAACAGCTTTGAGGCATCCCTTCGGGGAAGGGGATATTTCGCTATCCTCTCATCAGGAAGAGGATAATTATAGTCTTCTATATGGATTTCTGGAATCATTTTCCTCAATAATCACATTAATGCAATTGTCGTCAAAGAAAAGCTCTCAAGCAGATTCGCATTATTCTGTGCAAAGATACGACGAACGAGTGAATTTTGAAATGTGGAGAAGACACACATTTTTGTCAAAAATTTTGTCGCGAAATGTAAATCGGAAAAATTTGTAACGTTTCACAATTGAAAAGTTTACAAAAATGGGGTGTGCGGTGTACCCCGGCGGCCCGAAAGGCTTATCAGTTTTGCTAATACTCGGAAAGTTGGCTAACTAACTGAGTCAAACCCAGCTATTTAGTGGATTTTATTAATTAAAAAGTAAAGGTAAAATCGTGGCTTTTTCTCGAAGAATGCGGGAATAATACTGAAAAACTCCCCTATTGGGCTATAAATTTAAATCTTAATCTGCGTACACCCAGTATTTTAGCCCCAAAGAACTAAAGAATTGCAGAGGTGGCCAAAATCGCGGTTTTGCGGAAAGATCCAGAAACTGTATGGAAATCGCTTTGAAATGTGATTTTTGTTATTTACTTTTGTAACACGTTAGTTGAGGCTATGAATTTACGTTTGCAACAATTTATCAACGCCGAAAATATTACCCAATCCGAGCTCGCAGACACCATCGGAGTTGCGCGCGGAAGTATATCGCACATCCTTTCCGGCAGAAATAAGCCCAGTTTCGATCTGATTGAGAAAATGGCGGCCTGCTACCCTGCTCTCAACATAGAATGGCTGATTACAGGGAAGGGTAAAATGTATAAAAACCACGCTCCAGTAGTCCAGGAGGGCGATTTATTCGATTTTCAAGAGGAGGAAATCGAGGTTCCGGAAGCGGAAATTCCGGCGGTTATGAAAGTTGCCCAACCTAAAGTAGCCACTTCAAATAAAAGACTGCAAACCTCTAAATCGCAGAGAGTTATCTCTAGAATTTTGGTTTTCTTCGACGACGGAACCTTCCAGGAGCTTGTACAGGATAACGCTTAAAACGTTATCTTTGTTTTTATGATAACGGCTTCCATCTGTACTATAGGCGACGAAATCCTGATCGGTCAGGTCGTCGACACTAATTCTTCGAATATTTCACGCAAGCTGGGTGAGATCGGAATAAAGGTCACCCGGATGGTGAGTATTGCCGACGACCACGACGATATCATCACTTCCCTCTCCCGCGAACTGGATTCTAACGATATAGTAATCGCTACGGGCGGTCTTGGGCCCACAAAAGACGACATTACGAAGCAGGCTTTGGCGGATTTGTTCGGCTGTAAGGCCTGGAAAACGGATCAGGAGCAGCTTAAGATAGTATACGATATACTTCATTCCAGGGGCCTGGACGTCCTTGATATCAATCTCCGTCAGGCAGAAGTTCCCGAGTGCTGCGAGGTGATCCTGAATCACAATGGAACCGCGCCGATAATGGTCTTTGAGAGGTCAGACGGACATCGTCTTTACTCGCTTCCGGGCGTTCCCCACGAAGCTTTAGGGGCTATCGACGAGGTATTGGCTAATATAAAGCAACACTTTAATACCGATAGCATATATCACAAGACCATAATGGTTTATGGCTTTGCCGAGTCTGCCCTATCGAAGCTTATCGAGCCCTGGGAAGACGCCCTTCCGAAGGATGTCCATCTGGCTTACCTTCCCAATACTGCAACCGGCATCCGGCTCCGTCTTTCAGTCTATGGAGGACAGCGCGAAAAAGACGCTGAAAAGGTCGAAAAGCTCCTCATCGGGCTTCGCGAAATCCTTGGCGATAACATCTATGCCGAGAAGGATTGCGCCCTTCAGGAAGTTATCGGAGATCTCCTCAGGGGCAGCGGTAAGACCCTCAGCGCCGCCGAATCCTGCACCGGAGGTATGATCTCCCACCTTCTTACTACCGTTCCGGGCTCTTCGGAGTACTATCTGGGCAGTGTAACCTCCTATGCCGTCTCGGTCAAGGAAAACGTACTTGGAGTGCCCTCAGAGACTATTTCCGTCCATGGCGTAGTCAGCAGCGAAGTCGCAGCCGCGATGGCCGAAGGCGTCCGTCGCCTGACGGGCAGCACCTACTCCGTCTCTACCACCGGCCTCGCCGGCCCCGGAGGCGACGACCGCAACCCCGAAGGCACCGTCTGGGTTGCCGTCAGCGGGCCCCATGGCACTATTACCAAGCGTTTCCAGTACCACAACGACCGAAAACGCAACATCGAGCGCTTCGCCGCCTCCGCCCTCGACCTTCTGCGTCGCTATATAATAGCTGATTAGATCAGGGTTCCCCACTCTTCGGTGAGGTCGTCGAGGGCGCGTTTGAGTTCGAGGTATTCGCGGGTGAGTTCGATGATGTCGGCGTCGGCCGGAGGGGCCGAGAGGATGGATTCTATTTCTTTTTGGCGAGATTCCGCCTTTGATATTTCAGATTCGAGGTATTTGATACGCTCTTTCTTGCGGCGTTCTTCGCGCGAGGCAGCTTTCTGCTGCTCGTAGGTCAGGGCCGGCTTCTTGGGCTCGGAGGGCTTGGAGACCGGTTTGGAGGCCCCTACGGGCGCGCTCGCCGCCGTCTTGCGGTCGAGTTCCTGCAGAGTTTCCAGCTTACGCTTCTCCAGGAACTGAGTGACAGTTTCGAGATGTTCTTTCACGACGCCGTCCTCGAACTCATAGAACTTGTCTACAAGGCCGTCGAGAAAGTCGCGGTCGTGGGAAACAATAAGGAGGGTGCCATCGAAGGCCTTCAGGGCCTGCTTCAGGATGTCCTTGGACTTGATGTCCATGTGGTTGGTGGGCTCGTCCAGGGCAAGCAGGTTGTGGTTCTCGAGCATCAGTTTGGCCATCCCGAGCCGGGCTCTCTCGCCGCCGCTAAGGACGTTAACCCGCTTGTCGATGTCCTCGCCCCGGAAGAGGAACTGCGCGAGAATGTCGCGAAGCTTGGTCCGAATATCGCCTACCGCGATGCGGTCGAGCGTCTCGAATACCGTCAGCGACTTGTCCAGGACGTCTTCCTGGTTCTGGGCGAAATAGCCGATGCTGACGTTGTGGCCTATCCTGGACTCCCCTTCCATCGGATCCAGCTGGCCCATGATCACCCTCATGAGGGTAGTCTTGCCCTCGCCGTTGCGCCCGACCAGGGCCACCTTCTCGCCGCGCTTGATTTCGATGTCGGCGCCGCGGAAAACGACCTTCTGGGGGTAGCCGGCGGTCAGCTCGGACGCCTTGTAGACGACGTCGCCCGAGCGCGGGGCAGGCGGAAACTTGACGGTCAGCGTAGCGTTGTCCGTCTCGTCGATTTCGATCCTGTCCAGCTTGTCCAGGGCCTTGATTCGCGACTGGACCTGATTGGACTTGGTAGGCTTGTAGCGGAACTTGTTGATGAAATCCTCAGTCTTCTCGATCATCCGCTGCTGGTTCTCGTAGGCCGCTGTCTGCTGGGCCATCCGTTCGGCCCGCAGTTCGAGATACTTGCTGTACGGGACCTTATAGTCCTGGGCATGGCCGAGGACGATCTCGATGGTCCGGTTGGTGATGCGGTCAAGGAAGCGGCGGTCGTGGGAA
>CAJOJC010000089.1 GCA_905234775.1 uncultured Bacteroidales bacterium
ACCCTGGTCTGATTGTCATCACACGTGACGCTATCCCCGGCAGCGGCAGCGCCCGTATGCTTATCCGCGGAATCGGCTCCTACGCCGAGAGCCCGGATGTCAATACCCTCAAGATCTATGTGGACGGCTTCGAGGTGAAGAGCGACTTTATTGACTATATCTCCGCGGAAGAAATCGAATCTGTGGAGATTCTCAAAGACGCCTCCGAACTCGCCCTCTACGGTATGAACGGCGCCAACGGCGTTATCTATATCACTACCAAACGTGGTACAGTCGGCTCGCCCAAGATCAATTTCCGAAGCAGCGGGGGAGTCTCTACCCCGATTAACGTAGTGAAGCCCCTCGGATCCTACGATTATGCCCGCCTCTACAATCAGGCATGGGCAAACGACCATGGCCGCGAGTGGGATCCGTACTACGATCTGGATGCCATGAACGCATATAAGAGCGGAACGGGCACGGACGTAGACTGGTACGACGAAGTCTTTAGAAGCGCCACCCCCTATGCGGATGCGAACCTTTCGATACGCGGAGGATCGGATCTGGCCAAGTACAATGTCGTCCTCGACTATGCGAACCAGCAGGGCTTCCTGAACGTCCGGAATACCGACAGGACCCACAACGCTTCGTTTGCCAAATACGGCGTCAGGACCAACCTCGATATGAAACTCAATAAGGTACTGACGGTGAGCATGGATCTCGGCGGCAGGCTCGAAGACAGGGCCAGGCCGAACTACAGCCTCTACTCGCTCGTAAGCGACGTGATGAGCTATCCGTCCAACATCTACCCGATTTTCGACGAACTCTCGACCGACCCCATCATCAATCTTTCCGGAACCGCGGTCCATCCCAATAACCCCGTAGGCTCGCTCATCGGACTGGGCTGGACTACCTCCCGTACGAAGGTGATGCAGGCGAACTTCAAGTTCAGGGAAGATCTTGGCTTCTTGCTCCCCGGTCTCTACCTTCAGGAGGGCTTCTCCTTCTATTCGAAGACGATAGGAAACACGGCCAAGACCGCGACCTACGCCCGTTATATCGGCGGCGTACCCCAGACGGCCGACGAGTCGACCTACCTTCGCTCGCAGGGCTACTGGTCCTCGGGCAAGGAGCGCTGGATGCAGGGCAACGTCATCCTCGGCTGGAACGGCAAAATGGACGAGAACGTCTTCGACGCTCAGCTCTCGGCCCACATATCCGATTTCAACGGCACCGGCTCCCAGTTCTATAACTGGAAGTACCGCTATATCAACTACGCCGGCCGCCTTGGGTGGACATACGACGAGCGAATCGAGGCCGCTCTGGGCTTCTCGCTCTTCGGCAGCGACGCCTATGCCCCCGGACACCGCTATGTCTTCTATCCCACCGTCTCGCTCGGCTGGAAGCTCACAGACGATGTGAAGCTACGCGCATCCGCCGGCTTTACCGGCGCTACCGAGGCCTACGTGGGGATCGAGGGCCTGGAAACCGACGGCCGCTACCTCTACAAGCAGTATTACACCTGGACCGGCAGTTTCGTTACCGGAATGGGACCGAACTTCGGAGGCGGAGTCAGCGGAATAAGGCCCCTCTACAGCGGAAGCGAAGACCTCACGGCAGAAAAGAGCTTCAAGGCCAATGTCGGAACGGATTCGAAGTTCCTGGACGGCAGGCTCAGCCTCAGGGCCGATTACTTCATGGACCTTCGCACCGGCATCCTCACCCTCGACCGCACACTGATGGACTACTATGGCACCAAGACTGCCTACTCTAATCTCGGCAGGATGCTGAACCACGGTCTGGATGCCTCGATAGTCTGGGCCGATACCAAGGGTGAATTCAAGTACAATCTCTTTACCAACCTTCTCTTCGCAAAGAACACCATTCTCGAGATGGGAGAAGTCGGGCCCAAGTTCCCGTACAACGCCGCAACCGGACATCCTTACGGTTCAAGAATGGGCCTTGAATGTATTGGCTTCTATGAACTTAAGGACTTCGACCTCGACGGCGAACTTCAGATGACTGAAGCAATCCCGCTCTTCGGAAGCGTTCAGCCCGGAGACCTTAAATACAAGGACCAGGACGGCGACGGCTATATCGACGATACCGATATCGTCTGGCTTGGAAATCCTTCCTACCCGATGCTTACCGTCGATTTCGGCGGCCAGGCTGAGTGGCTTGGATTCGACCTTTCGGTACTCTTTACAAGTTCGTTCGGTTCTACCGTAAACCTGCTCGATTACTCGGCATGGAAGCCGTTCCTTAACTACGGCACCGCCTTCGAGTGGGCAAAGGGCGCCTGGGCCTACTATCCGGAAGCTCAGGTGGATACCCGCAAGAGCGCTACGTTCCCCAGACTCACTACAGGTCAGAACGACCACAACTACCGCTCCAGCTCATTCTGGGTGAAGAACAACAATTACCTCCGCCTGAAGAACCTTGAGCTGGGTTATACTCTCAAATTCGCCGGATCGGGAGTGGAGAAGCTCCGCGTATACCTTTCCGGACAGAATCTCTTTACGGTAAGTACTTTACTCTGGAAATACAAGATGGATCCGGAGACTGTAAACTACGGTTATCCCGCCGCAAGAAGCGTTTGCGCCGGAGTGCAGATCAGTTTCTAAAAATGACAGTGTTATGAAAAGAATAGTTCTTATTTCAGCGCTCACGCTCCTTGCAGTTTCCTGCTCCGATTTCCTCGATACCCGCATCGACGTATTCGATACGGTCGAGCGCCTCGAGACCCGTCCGAGTACGCTGTCGAGCTTCGCATATGCGTTCTATACGCCTATGCAGTATGGTTTCAATGTCATAGACGGAAACCTCTTTGCTTCCGCTTCAGACGAAGCCGAACAGACCGCTCCGACCTCCGATGTGTCCGCCTTCAACCGCGGCCTCATCTCCCCGGATCTCAACCCTATCGCTTACCTCTACAACAATTATTACGAAGGCATCCGCGCCGCTCACTTCTTCCTCGATTACGCAAAGGACGGTGAGAAGTTCCTTGCCCTCAACCGCGACACCAGTACCGTTTACAATCCCGACGGAACGGTATACAGTACCGAGAAGCCGAAGGCCTATATGAGGGACGTAATCAACCTCAATTGGCTCAGGGCCGAAGCTGCAATAGCCGAGGCTTACTACTACGGCGAACTTATCAAGATGTACGGCGGAGTGCCTATCATAGGTGAAAATACGGAGGGCACAACCCGTCAGGCCACCTACGATGAGGTTGTAGAACACATCGTCAGCCTGATTGATGCGAATGCAGACAAGGTCAACCTCGACTGGAGGGTGGCTCTGGATCCTACCCCGGAAAATGCAATCGCAGATGTAAACAACTGGAACTTCCGCGACGATATCGGCCGCTGGGACAAGACCTCGGCCCTTGCCGTGAAGGCCCGCGTACTGCTTTATGCCGCCAGCCCCCGCAATAATGAGGAGGCCGACGTGAAGAAGTGGGAGAGGGCTGCAGAAGCCGCCCACGACGTGATCAAGCTCCGCGAGGATATCTTCGCAAAGGGCTTCGGTTTCGGAGAGGATGCCAGGACTCACCCGAGCTCCCATATGCCCGCTAACCGCGACTATGGCAACTATTTTATCCGTAATAACGCGGCCTCCGACGTGGAATCGATCTTCCTCATCCGCAGGGCTGCAGGCAGCGCTCCCGAGGTGGCAAACTACCCGATCGGTACCCGTGGCGGAAACAGCGGCGTTTGCCCGACCCACAACCTGATCGAAGCGTACGATTACGTAGGCCCTGAGGCCCCGGATCCGTATGTCAACCGCGATCCCCGTCTTGCTGCGACCGTGGTCTTTAACGGTTCCGTATGGAACGGCAGCATTATCGACGAGTCGGCCGGCGGCCTGTATGACCAGCGCGTAAACGGCGCCTCGAAGACCGGATACTATCTGAAGAAATTCCTCGCCCCGAATCTCAACCTGATCGAAGGAGGAAGTACGGACCATATCTGGCCTCTCTACCGCTATGCCGAGGTCCTTCTGAACTATGCCGAGGCCATGAACGAGGCCTATGGCCCGGATGCAGACCCGAAGGGCTGGGGAATGACCGCCCGCGACGCCCTTACCGAGGTCCGCAATAGCGCCAGCACCCTCCTTCCGGCTATCACTACCAGCTCCAAGGCCGAATTCCGCAAGGCGGTAAAGAAGGAAAGGCAGGTGGAACTCGCGTTCGAAGACCACCGCTACTGGGATCTGCTCCGTTGGAGAGATGCCGAGACTGTCCTGAACCGCTCGATCAAAGGTGTGGTAGTTATACAGCTATCAGTTCGTCGCGACCAGGACCTTCGAGGAGAAGAACTACTACCTCCCATTCTCCCGTAAGGAGATTTCTAACTCTGGAGGGACACTTACCCAGAACCCTGAATACAATTAGATATGAAGACTCTATATAAGATATTGCCTGTTTTGGCATTGTTTTTCGCCTTCGCGGCCTGCGAGGAGAATGATGCTACCCGTGACTACGGATTTGCCAAACTCTACATCCCTCAGGCTACCGTGACGGGTCTCGACAACTCATATCCGATTCCTCTCGGGCCCTTTGGCCAGAACTCAGTCTATACCTGCAAGTTTGACAATGGGACCGGTATCCTTGATATCGAGGTCGGAGTAATCCGCAGCGGTTACTATGCCGAGCAGAAAGGATATTCCGTAGACCTGAAGGTCAGCGACACCGAAACAGCCGACAAACTGGCGGCCTATTCGGAGGCCGGAACCCCGGCCGCGGAACTGCCTGCAGCAGTAGTGACTGTCCCTTCCAAGATTACCGTTCCTGCCGGCCAGAGCGGGGAAGCGGTCTATGTAAGCGTGGATCTTAAAGCTCTCGCCCTCCAGAAGACTTCGCTCTGGGTTACAGACAAGTACAAACTGCTCGTCCTCGGCCTTGAGATCTCGAATCCTACCGAGTATGAACTCGCGGATAACAACACCAGTGTCGTAATCGTACTCGACCTTAACAGCGAGTATTGGGGCGCTGAAGTCCGTACGCTATTTCCAATGAACTAACAATTAATACCAATCATTCATTTTATTATGAAAAAGTTTTTCTATCTCATTGCAGCAGCTGCTATTATGATGGTCAGTTGCGAGGATCCGGCAGGTCCGGAAAAACCGGACACTCCGGCCGGTGCTCCCAAGGCAGACTTTGAGTTTGTCGTAGACGGTCTTACCGTTACCTTCACCAGCAAGGCTGAGAATGCCGCTTCCTACAAATGGGAATTCGGCGATGGCGAAACAGCCAAGACCGCTTCTCCTACCCACGAGTATCTCAGCGGCGGAACTTACAACGTCAAGCTCACTGTAGCCAATGCCGACGGAGAGACTGACAGCACCGAGAAACCTGTTACCGTACAGGGCGCAGGCGGAGCTGTTAAGGCTTTCTTCTCTACCAATGTCATTACCGACCGTTCCGGAAAATTCGGTCTTAAGGTCGAATTCGACGCTACCTCTTCCCAGGGCGCAGAGTCCATCAGCTGGGACTTCGGCGACGGCGGCAGCGCAACTGAGTTCAAGACTTCTCACCTCTACGAGGCTTTCGGTACTTATACCGTTAAGGCTACCGTAACCGGTGGCGGCAGCTCTGATACCTACACTGCAAGTGTCGAGCTCGTTCCCTTCACCGAACTTCTCAAGGGCGGCGCAATGGAGGAGGATGACGCTCAGTACTGGACTGTAGTCAGCGCAGACGCTTCTACCAATGATGACGGTTACGCTGGAACTCCCGGCCTTCCTTCCTTCACTTCTACCTTCGGTTATACCGAGGACGGCCCTAAGGGCGGCAAGGGCGGATGCCTCCGTCTCGGCGGTGAGAACCAGTTCCACGACTGGGCCCACAACGCTACTGTCTACCAGGCCATCGAGCTCGAGGAAGGCGATATTATCGAACTGTCTGCCCAACTCAAGTGGGACGGCAACATCAATGACAACGGCCTCTTCTGGCTCTGTGTCGACACAACCCCCGAGCCGTCAGACGATAACATCATAGTCCAGTTCTTTAACTGGTGGGATGCTGAAGGCAGTCAGGTATCCGTACCTGCATACGACGGAGATCTCTCCGGCAGTGCCAATTATTCCCAAGGCGACGATTGGGGCTTCTCGACTCCTTATGATGCCAACGGCGAGGGAACAGGAGTTCAGTACACTGCCGCTACTTCCGGAACCTACTACATTATGTTCAATGTACGTAATGTCTGGAGCGTAACATACTATGGAAAGCCTTATTTCATCGACGAGGTAAGCGCTAAGATAGTTTTATAATCGTTTTCATTTTTTTTTGAGACAGGGCGGCTGACCCTGCCCTGTCTCCCCAATTAATTAGTATTTTTGTGCGATGAAAAAATCGATCATCATCAGTGTCCTTGCTTTGTGCGGCCTTGCCTTCACGGCTTCGGCCCAGGATACGGACAGCCGTTTTATGCGTCCCTTTACCGAAAATTTCAGCTCTTCGAAGCCGGATAATTTCGGTACTTCCGGCAGCTCTCTTCGCTACTACTGCGGAGTCCCTTCGCTGAGCGAACTTGGCTCGGATGTGATGCTTATGCGAATCAATCCGTCCGATCCCGCCGGCGCGGGCCGAGGTCCCGAAATCTCAACCCCAAAGATGACTCATTTCGGTACCTACAGTGCTAGAATCAGGGTTCCGGATGTCAAGGATGTACAGCCGAATATCGGTGTCGTGGTCGGTTATTTCACCTATCGCTTTACGAAGGGATACGGCCTCAGCGAGATCGACTTCGAGTGGCTTATCGCAGATCCGACCCTCATCTATATCGGTACCTGGACCAGCGACCCCAATAATGTAAACAATCTCCAGAGGGTAGGCCGTACCATTAACCTTGCTACTGGCCAGATTCTGTATACCAACTACAGGTCCTATCACGACGGTAACCGTAATCACGACTTTGCCAGCAACGACGATGCGGCCCTCACTCCCCGTACTATCCCCGCGATTACGGGCTACGACGCCTCGAAGAAGTTCTATGTCTACGGCTTCGACTGGTATCCGAACCGTCTGACCTGGTGGATCGAGCACCCGGATACCGGAGAGAAGATCATCCTCTGGGACTACCAGGGAACGACACCCAACTTCTCCGGAATTCCTCAGCCCCCGACTACCTATCTGCTCAATTTCTGGCACACCAACGACTGGTCGGTCGATACAAACCCCCGCTCGAAGGAGGCTCCTAAGTATCCTTATTTCCTCGAGATTGACTGGATGAAGTATGAGCCTTACGACGATGTAAATATCGCCTGGAGAAAGGAGAACAACTTTTGATTATGAAACTTTTTAAGAGTATCATAGGGTTATCGCTGGCGGCATCTCTTCTGTATGTCGCCTGCTCCGATCCGTATACTTATACCGGCCCGGTCCACGTCAATCCCGGCAATCAGACCGATACTACCGCGGCTCCTGATACCGTGACCCCCGGCCCGGTAATTCCGCCTACTCCTCCTATCGAAGTCACTGTGATGGAGTCCTTCACTGAGAATTTCGACGCGAAGACATCCGAACTCTTTGCCTTCCAGAAAAGTACCGTCCGCCCGGATTTCCGTTATTATCCGGCTTTCCCTTCGCTTAGCGAGTCCGGAACCACTATCCTGATGCTGAGACTTGACCCTAAGGACCAGGTAGGCGAAGGCGCCCTCGTAGGCGCAACAGGGTATATAGACAAGGGTTCGCTGAGCCTTCGTATGCGTACGCCGGATGTGGCGTCAGCCCAGTCCAACGTAGGCTCCAGCGCAGATCTGCAACTTTTGGATCCTGACGGGAAAGAGGCTTTCGTTCTTAGCCTGAAACTCTCCGAACCCGGCAAGGTCTACGTAGGCGAATCGGCCCTGACTCCTGAAATCTCGGGATTCAAGGCATGTTCCAAATTCTATATCTACGGCCTTGACTGGACCGAGGAAAAACTCAGCGTCTGGATCAAGACCGGAGCAAAGGCAGACAAGCAGGTTTTGACTGAGATTACCGAGAATCTCCCTTCGACCCCTTTGCGTCCCGTGCTCCGTTTCTACACTCCTTCGGGCAAGCTCCCGCTCTATCCCTACGAACTTGAAGTAAACTGGATCTCCTATACCTCAGAATAATGAAACACGGCATACTCGCAGGGGCTCTGCTCCTGACCTGCTCCGTGGGCTTTGCCCAGAGTACAGACAAAGAGGCCCCGAGGTTCCACGAAGCGTTCGTGGAGGACTTCTCCGGCCCTTCTTCAGAGTACTTTTACTACAACTACCGTCCTTCGGGAGAGGATTTCCGTTATTGTTCGGGTTTCAACTCTCTTTCAGAAGAAGGGACTAAGGTGATGCTTTACCGCATCGATCCCAATGATCCCGCAGGCGCAGGCCGTGGCCCGGAGATTATCTCTAAGGACTACACCTTCTACGGCAGCTATTCTGCCCGTATCAAGGTCCCCGATGTAAGGGAGGTCCAGCCCAACGTGGGCGCTGTTGTTGGCTATTTTACCTACAACATCGACCGTGAGTTCGGCCAGAGCGAGATCGATATCGAGTGGCTTATCGCCGACCCTCGCATCATCTACGTAGGAACGTGGACCGGAAAGAGGGGAGCCCACAACCGCGTAGGCCGCATCATCAACCTTGCGACCGGCGAGATCCTCGAGACCATCTGGCGCAGCGAGGTCCGTCATCGCGACGGAACAGTCACCCGCATCCCCAATACCCCTTTCAAAGGCCGTCAGAACAAGCCCTCACACATTAAGCCCATCGAGGGCTATGATGCTTCGGCCCAGTTCTATACCTACGGTTGGGATTGGTATCCCGACCGCCTCGTGTGGTGGATGGAACATCCGGATACGGGGAAGAAAATAGTTCTCTGGGATTACAAGGGCAAGGAGATATTCCCCGATCAGCCGTCAAAAACAGGCGTTCCCTGCCTGAAGAGCAAGTATCGCCTGAATTTCTGGCATACCAACAACTGGCCCGTAGAGACTAACCCCAATTCAGTCGAAAAACCGCTCTATCCCTATGAGCTCGAAATCGACTGGATGAAATACACTCCTTTCAAATACTAGCTTTTGACGATTTGACCGGAAAGCGGTATCTTTGAAAAAAAACAGAAGATGACTCTTTTCGGACAGGAATCGCTGAACACAGGTCGGCAGGTCGAATTGGATCTTGCCAAGGGTTTTGCAATCATTTGTATGA
>CAJOJC010000090.1 GCA_905234775.1 uncultured Bacteroidales bacterium
TTTGACGCAGGTGGAGCCCAAAAGTGCCTCGACCTGTGAGAAATAGCCACAGGTGGAACCCAAAAACGCCTCCACCTGCGAACAATCCAACGCCCTACCCATGATCGCGCGGCGCCGAGCCTTTACCTTCTGCGCCTGCGGACGGGAACTCCCTCGCGCGGGACTCGTCTCGCAAGTCTGCGACTTGCTCGCTCGGACCCTTCCATTGCTATCTTCGTCCTCGCTTCGCTCGAACTCGCTATCAACGGACACCTCCCCGCTCCCCGTGGCCGCGGGTGGCCACGCCCGCTCGAGGGAGTCCCCGCTCCTCCGGCGCTAGATCAGTCGAATTAATCATACCAAGCGGAGACTCCCGCCAGCGACCCACTAATCGCGTCGGAGCAACCGCAAGCCACCCGCGCGGTCTCTCCCCCCCGGCGAGATAATACCCCCAAAACTCGCCGAATGGCACCAAAATCCCCAATCCGGCGAGATAATACCCCCAAAACTCGCCCCCCTAAATTTTTACGTAAATCTCCTAAAATTATTAGGAGTTATCAAAAATATGCCTATCTTTGCATTGAGAACAAAGACAATATGAAGCAAAAACTGACCTCAAAAGAAGAAATGCTGATGAACATTTTCTGGGCCCACGGAAGTATGTTCATCAGGGATCTCATCTCGTATATCCCAGAGCCGAAACCCCACTACAATACCGTAGCGACCTTGGTGAAGTTTCTTGAAGAGAAGGGATTTGTGGAAAGGGAACCGATGGCGAACTCGTTCCGCTACAAGGTAAAGATTACCGAGCGCCAGTATCGGGGCAGTACGGTTTCCGACGTGGTGGCCCATTACTACAACAATTCGTACACATCGCTGGTATCTCAGTTCGTCGAGGAAGACAAAATCGACCTTGAGGACCTGAAGGCAATTATTGCGTCCATCGAAAGCAAGAAATCATGACGGAATTTCTTTTATACATAGGGCGCAGCGGTCTGTACCTCGCCGTTTTCTATACGTTTTACCTTCTGGTGATGCGCCGCACTACCTTTTACCGCTTCAATCGAATCGCCATGCTCGCGGGCTCGGTGGTATGCGCGCTCCTGCCGATGCTGAGAGTCCGGCCTGCTGCCGTGTTCGCGGCCGTTGGTCCGCTGACCATGACGTCGGTCGAGGGGAGCGCGGTCGAACCGCAGGCTTCGTTCCCATGGGCCATGCTCATTTTCGGCCTGTATCTGGCCGGCATCGCCTTCGTCCTCGGAGGGACGGTCATCTCGGCCATTAAGATCGGCCGGCTTGCGAAGAACGGCCGGGCTGAGGAAATAGACGGATTCAGGACCATCGTCATGGGCGACGACCTACCCTCGTT
The DNA here is from genome assembly GCA_905234775.1 of uncultured Bacteroidales bacterium. Next base: position 1,349 of record CAJOJC010000090.1, read on the forward strand.
CACCTTCGGTAAGACCATCTTCATCGGCAGTCGCGACTTGGCGGTGAACCACGCCATCTTCGCTCATGAGACCATGCACGTCTATTGCCATCATTACCTCGACCTGCTGCTTTTCCGCATACTCCAGATTGTCTGGTGGTGGAATCCGTTGGTGTGGATCATGAAGACTGAGCTGGGCCTTCTCCACGAATATGAGGCAGACGAAGGCGTCATCCAAAAAGGCATCGATGCAACTCAATATCAATTATTATTAGTGCGAAAAGCCGTGGGAGATCAGCTGTTCTCCCTGGCCAGCGGCTTCCAGCATGCAAAACTCAAAAACAGAATTACCATGATGCACAAACCTTCTTCAAGCGGCTGGTTGCGCCTTTCGTACCTGGCCATTATTCCAGTGCTGGCTATACTTGTATACGCCTGCAACTCCCCTAAACGCAATAAGGCGGCGGCACCGGCCGAAGAGACTATTGCCGTGCCTTTCGGAGAAGTAGAAGTAAAGCCTACTTTCAATTGCGAAGATGCAAATGCATTCGTCAATTGGATTTACGAACACCTTACCTATCCTGAGGCCGCTAAGGCAAAAGGTGCGGAGGGCAGGGCCGTGGTGCAGTTCTCCATTATGCCTGATGGTTCGATGGGAGAAGTCGAACTGCTTCGCGGCATTGATCCCGATCTTGACGCCGAAGTCCTGCGGGTGGTGAATAGTTGTGATGTAAAGTGGGTCCCGGGCAAACAAAACGGAAAGCCCGTTAAAGTCACTTTCACCCTTCCCGTCATTTTCAAACGCCAGTAAAGTAATTGCCTCCTTCCTCTTATATGTCACTCAGAAGATGCCTGGCGGAGTTCGCCTTCCTGATAGTCCTCGCGGCACTGGCCGCGGTGGGCTGCGGCCCGGCGCCGTGCTATCCGATTCCGACGGAGGCGCAGGTGGAGTGGCAGAAGATGGAGATGAACATGTTCGTTCACTTTGGGCCGAATACGTTCAGCGGGCTGGAGTGGGGAACTGGTCAGGAGGCGGAGGACCTCTTCCGGCCGACTGCGCTGGACTGCCGGCAATGGGCCCGGACCGCGAAGGCCGCTGGAATGAAGGGAATCATCCTGACCGCGAAGCACCACGACGGCTTCTGCCTCTGGCCCAACCCGGTCAGCACTCACTGCGCGAAGGACGTGGACGTCCTGAAGGAACTCTCGGATGCGTGCCGGGAGGAGGGGCTGAAGTTCGGGGTGTACATATCGCCATGGGACCGGAACGACCCCGCGTACGGGACGGCCGAATATAACGAGAAGTACGCCGAGACCCTGCGCAGCGTTCACAACGGTCGATATGGCCCCGTTTTCGAACACTGGTTCGACGGCGCGTGCGGCGAGGGGCCTAACGGCAAAAAACAGGAATACGACTGGCCGCTGTTCAACCGCACGGTCAGCGAGCTGCAGCCAGACGCGATTCAGTTCAGCGACGTGGGACCGGGATGCAGATGGGTCGGCAACGAACGTGGCGAAGCGGGGGAGACCAACTGGAGCATGCTCAATGTCGATGGGTATACGCCCGGCCTTGGGGCCCCGCCAGTCAGTTCGCTATCCCAAGGCGATGAAAACGGTGAACGGTGGATCCCGGCAGAGGCGGACGTCTCAATCCGGCCGGGATGGTTCTGGCGCAGCAGCGAAGACGGCCGACTTAAAACCGTCGAGCAGCTGATGGACATCTACTATTCGAGCGTCGGCCGAAACGCGCTGCTGCTCCTCAATGTCCCGGCCGACACTACCGGCCGAATTCCCGCCGCCGACTCCCTGCGCCTGATGGAATTCCGCCGGCAGCTGGATAGCGTCTTCGCCCGCAACCTGGCCGTCCGGGTCCATGGCCATGGCCGCAGGCTCCTCGACGGCGACTTCGACAGCTATTCGGTGCTGCGCCGGCCCTCGTTCGAAGTCGCGTTAGACGGCCCCTCGACCTTCAACCGCCTCCTGCTGCAGGAGTACATTCCGCTGGGCCAGCGCGTCCAGGCATTCAGGGTCGAGGCGCTCAGTGGACCGAAATTGCGACCGGCACTACCATCGGCTACAAACGCATCCTCCTCCTTCCCGAGACCACGGCCACCCGCCTTCGCATCACCGTCACCTCCTCGCGCGCCGTCCCCATCCTCTCCGAAGTTGGGGTGTATATACAATAAAAAAACCATCGCTGATATTGCGACGGATGCGTATATATTAATGATTTTGTGTAAGGGGCGTTATATTTGCCCTCTTACTATATAAACTATGGAGCGTAGCGACGCAGGGGGTCTGGGGGGTACGCCCCACAGTGAATCGAAGATTCCTGCGCTACGAGCTCGTTGAGCGAGTAGCGGGAGTGGGTCACGATCCCACGACCTCCGGATTATGAATCCGACGCTCTAACCAGCTGAGCTACCCCGCCGAGGTTTTGTTGAGATAGAAGGACTCGAACCCTCACTGACAGAGCCAGAATCTGTAGTGCTACCATTACACCATATCTCAATTTTATTTCAATTCCCCCGAAAGGGACTGCAAAGGTAAAACTCTTTGCGGAATTTGCAAAATTATTTTTACAAACTTCTGCAAATCATTGCAATCGCCCAGACTTCACAGCCTTCGCCACGGCCCACGAAGCCGAGGCGCTCGGTGGTCGTGGCCTTCACGCTGACGCGGTCGGGCTCTACGCCCATGACGCCGGCGAGGGTGGAGCGCATCTTATCGATATGAGGCGCGAGTTTCGGAGCCTGCAGGGCGATGGTGATGTCGACATTGCCGACCTGCCAGTCGCGTTCGCGAACGAGCTCCATGACCTTCGAGAGAAGAATCTTTGAATCGATGCCCTTCCACTCGTCCGATGTGTCCGGGAAAAGATGCCCGATATCGCCCAGGGCGAGCGCGCCGAGAAGGGCGTCGCAAAGGGCGTGGATGGCGACATCGCCGTCTGAGTGGGCAACGAAGCCGCGGTCAGACGGGATCTGGACGCCGCCGAGAAACATCGGCAGCCCCTCGCGAATCTGGTGTACGTCGTACCCTTGTCCTATCCTATATTCCATATGAAGAAGCTGTTTTAAAATAATTACTCTCGTTCTTTATGAGCCTTTTCGGCCATCTCCTTCCTCCTCATCAGTCATGCAGGAACCCCTGCACTCCTTCTTCGGAGATCGAAGCTGTCTCGAAAATCCTCTATAAATAACTTCGGTAACCATTTCAAAACAGCTTCTAAACGTTTGTCCAGTGAATCTTTATTCCTGCGCGTTCCATGCCCCGGCACCAGGTCATCTGCCTCTTCGCGAAGCGATGGATTTCGATAGCGAGCTTGCGGCGCATCTCTTCGTAGGTCAGCTCGCCCCGGAGGTAGAGCGTGACATAGCGGTACTCGAGCCCGTAGGCCAGCAGCCGTTCGGCCGGCACTCCGCTATCGAGCAGGCCGCGGATTTCGTCGATCATGCCCCCGGCGAGGCGCTCGTCCAGCCACGCGGTGACCGGGGCCAGCTTCTCCGGGATGCCGGTGGTAATCGAAAGAAGAACAGGGGGGAAGTTGTTATTGGTGTTATTGTTGTTATTGTTGTTATTGTTGTACTCCTCCCCCTTCGCTTCGCTCAGGGGCACGGACGCCGTGAAGTCGTACGCGCATGTAACGGCCGTGATGTAGAGCCCGGTCCCGCCGCAGAGGATGGGGATTCGCCCGCGCCGGCGGATATCCTGATACGCTGCGAGGAAGTCCTGCTGGAATTGGTAGACGTTGTACTTCTCTCCCGCCGGCAGGATGTCAATCAGATGGTAGGGGATATCGCCATACTCGTCCAGGTCCTTCCCGGTCCCGATGTCCATCCCGCGGTAGACCTGCCGCGAGTCGGCGGAGATGATCTCGCAGGAGCCGAGTTTATGGGCGAGCTTTACGGCGTACTTCGTTTTTCCGGAGGCCGTGGGGCCGAGGACGCAGATGAGGTCGACCTCGCCGGCCGCGTATGCCGCTGCCAGTTTATCGATGTCGATCACTTCCGGCTTCGGAAGTTCTGCAATCTCCGGTCTCATGACTACAAAGTTAATAAAAACGAGTCATTGCCAAAAGCCTCAGGTCGAGACAATATTGGGGTCCACCTAAGACAAATCGTCACAGGTTGAGCCGTTTTTGGCCTCCACCTGCATAAGTGATAAGTGAATCCAATACATTTTTAGTACATTTGCAGCCGTTATGCCAAAGGCGAAGAGTAAAATACAGATAAGCAACAAGCGCGCGTCGTTCGACTACGAGTTTCTCGAGCAGTACGACGCTGGCATCGTCCTGGTCGGCACGGAGATCAAATCCCTCCGCGCAGGGAAAGCGTCGCTTCAGGACGCCTACTGCTATTTTGCAAATGGTGAACTCTATGTTCGCGGGATGAACATCGCGACATACTTCTGGGCGTCCTGGGGCGGCCACGACCCCGTGCGCGACAGAAAGCTTCTTCTGACAAAGCGCGAATTAAGGCATCTGGCGCAGGAGGTCAAGACCAAGGGCTTGACCATAGTCGCAGTCCGCGCATATATCTCTGAGAACGGCTACGCCAAGCTCCACATCGCCCTCGCTAAGGGTAAGAAGGAGTATGACAAGCGCGCCACGATACGTGAAAAAGATGTCAGGCGCGAAATGGAACGGTCTTAACGAAGCAGCGACTTTAGGTACTCACACTTGGCGGGATTGCCAAGGGTTTTTGTAAGGTCGCAGGAGAGTTTGACGCAGTCGTGCCACTCGCGCTTTTCGGTGATGCGGCCCTTCGTCAGTTTCACCACTATATTCATAGGTGAGCATCCGGTTACGTCGCAGGTCAGGAAGGTCCCGACGCCGTAGGAGTCGAGAACACGGCCGGCGCAGTATTTATGGATCTGCAGGGCGCGCTCTATGTTGAGGCCGTTCGAGAAAACGACCTGCTTCGTAGCGGGATTGATGCCCAGTTCGCGATACTTTGCGATGATCTTCTCGATCTGCTCCTCTTCGTTACCGCTGTCTACGCGCAGGCCCTTGTACATCATGGCCATACGCTTGGAGAGGTTGCTGAAGAAGACCTTGTCTCCGAAGCAGTCGTAGAGATAGATTCCGTTGTCTCCGTCGAAAACGTCGCTGAATTTCTTCATCACGGCGTAGTTGCACTCGAACACTCCGCTGACGTTCTCCTCGAAGGAGATGAGCTGGTGGGACATGGTCCCGAGGGGGCTGCAGTCGTACTTCATCGCGAGCCAGACGTTGCTGGTTCCGATAAAGAGGCCGGGCCATGACTGGCTGTCCCAGACTTCCTTCATTATGCGGACTACCATTTCCTGGTGGTCGAAACTCAGGCGCCTGCGGGTTCCCATGTCGCCCAGGGCGAGCCCGCCGCCGAAGATCTGCTCTGCCTTCTTGCGGGCGCGCGATTCTTCGAGGGCAGCGTCGTAACGGTCGATGTCGCCGCGAAGGATGTGCATGAGTTCGCTGATGCATGAAAGCAGCGGCATCTCCCACATTATGGTGGAGAACCATTTTCCGTGGACGGTGATGGAAAGATGTCCTTCCTCGTCCTGGGAAATCGCGACCTCGGCGGGGTTGAACCTGTATCCCTTCAGGAAAGTAAAGTACCAAAGGGGCAGGTACACGCAGCGATCGGTCATATAGGCGATCTCTTCGTCTGTAATGACAACGTTCTTCATATAGTCGACCTGCTCCTGAAGAAGCTTGGCGAATCCTTTCGGATAGACGGTGTTGTTGCGGTCTATGAAGGAGTACTCTACCTCCGCGCGCGGGTACGTCTTAAGGACGTAGTACTGGCAGGTGAAGGTATAGAGGTCGTTGTCTGTAAAGTGGGTGATAAGCTGTTTCATAGCTTGAAAGCTTTCTTGATCGCATCCACCATATCGAGTTTCTCCCAGCCGAAGAACTGGATGCCGTCCTTCACGTAGGGTTTGCGGCCCATGTGGCCATATGCGGCCGTAGGCAGGTAAATCGGGTTCTTGAGGCCGAAGCGCTCGACTATCGCGGCCGGGCGGAGGTCGAAGAGCTCGCCGATCTTCGATGCGATGTAGGCGTCGGTCGCCTCGCCGCGCTCGCTGGAGATTCCCTCGCAGTCTGCGGGCTTGACGTGGGCGCTGCCGTACGAATCCACGAAGATGCTTACCGGCTCGGCGACTCCGATCGCATAGGCAACTTGAATCTGACACTCGTCAGCAATCCCTGCCGCAACGATATTTTTCGCAGCGTAACGTGTCATGTAAGCCCCGCTCCTGTCAACTTTCGTGGGGTCTTTGCCGGAAAACGCCCCGCCTCCGTGAGGCACCCAGCCGCCGTAAGTGTCAACAATGATTTTACGTCCGGTTAAGCCCGAGTCAGCCATAGGCCCGCCCTTGACGAAACGTCCCGTGGGGTTCACGAAAATTCTGGTGTCAGAGTCAATTAAATTTTCCGGAACTATCGGAGTTATTACGTGTTCGATAATATCAGCCCTAATCTCTTTAAGGCTTGCTTCGGGGTGGTGCTGTGCTGAAACGACAATCGTATCAGCGTGAACGGCTTTCCTGTTTTCGTAACGCAATGAGACCTGGGTCTTTCCGTCGGGTCTTAAATAAGGAAGCGTCCCGTCTTTGCGTACTTTCGTCAATTGCCTCGCAAGGGCGTGTGAAAGTGCTATCGGCATGGGCATAAATTCTTTTGTTTCGTTCGTTGCGTAACCGAACATCATGCCCTGGTCGCCTGCGCCGGTCTTGGCAATGTCCTGCTCGCTTATTGAAGAATCGTCGCGGACTTCGATAGCAGAATCAACACCCTGAGCGATGTCGCTCGACTGTTCGTCAATAGCAGTCAAAACAGCGCAGGTGTCGCCGTCAAAGCCGTATTTCGCGCGCGTGTAGCCAATGCCGTTAATTGTTTCTCTGGCGATTTTCTGAATGTCAACGTAAGTTTTCGTGCTGATTTCACCGGCAACGACAACAAGTCCGGTCGAAACCAAAACTTCACAGGCAACGCGCCCCATCGGGTCATCTTTAAGAATAGCGTCAAGAACGCCGTCCGAAATCTGGTCGGCTACTTTGTCAGGGTGTCCTTCGGTTACTGATTCCGATGAAAAAATAAAATTCTCTGCCAATTAATTTGCCTCCGTTAAATTAAAAATTAAAATAAAAAAACGTACTCCCTGAACAATTTAAGAGAGTACGCTGAAATTTCTTTCTTTATTTTCTCTCTCTCATCATTCAGCCTTAACAACGCTGCCGATATTGGCACCTGATTCAAACAGGTTGCCGGGCTTCACAGGGTCGGTCCCTCCACCTCTCTTGATAAGAGCTAAATATTAAAATTATTTAATTATTTATTTCGAGTATAACTCAACCGCCAGAATTTCGTTTACTTCGATAGGCAGTTCCTCGCGCAAGGGTTCGCGGATTAATTTTGCACTGAACTGAGCCTTGTCCTTTTCAATGTAAGGAACACTGAACGAGACAAAGCCGTTGAAATTCGTTTCGACTAACGGGTTCGTTCTGGTCTTTTCTTTCAGGCTGACGACATCATTGACTTTGACACCGTATGAAGGAATGTCAACTTTCTGGCCGTTCACAAGAACATGACCGTGGTTGACAAGCTGTCTGGCCTGTCTGATTGAACGTGCGAAGCCCGTCCTGTAAACGATGTTGTCAAGACGGCATTCAAGAGCTTTTAATAAAGCCACGCCCGTCTGGTCCTGGCTCTTTTTGGCCAAGTCGAAATATCTTGCGAACTGTCTTTCAAGTATTCCGTAATAGGCTTTGATTTTCTGTTTTTCCATTAACTGAAGGCCGTACTGGGAAACTTTCTGCCCTGCACGTGCTGCCGAAGCCGCCGCGTTCTTTTTAGTGTCGGCACGTTTCAATGCCTTGGGATGTCCGCATACGTTCACTCCCAGATGACGGCATAATTTGAATCTTGGTTCTCTGCGTGTTGCCAATTTAATTAAACTCTCCTTAAAAAATAAAAAATCTGTCAAAAATTCTTTGAAAGTTTAGCACCGCGATTTCATAAAAGCAAGTCAGGAGTTAGGAAATAAAAAATTTTTATTTAATTTTGCTAAAAGTCCCGTCGGCGTTATAAATGTAAGTTTCAGCCTTTTTGGCTTTTGGGTTGGGAACGCCTAAATCTTTCCCGTTCAGGATAATCTGCGCCGCTGTCGGCCTTCCTATGACAACTTTTGCGGGTTCTTCCAAGTCCCAGCGCATTGACTCGCCGCGCTTCAAAGTTCTCCTGTAAGACGGCTGTGCATTTCCGAAAGACACACTGAGCCAAACGTCATTAATAGCATGGATTTCAAGCGATGGTTTAATTTCGGGTTCAGGCTCTGGTTCTTC
>CAJOJC010000091.1 GCA_905234775.1 uncultured Bacteroidales bacterium
GTTCGCGCGTGAGCGTTGTGCTCGACCTCAAGAGCGGTGTGGAACTGACCGAACTGACTGCCCGCATCAAGGAACTCTGGAAAGAAATAGATCACGACCCCCGTAGCGCGCGTCTCCACGAAAAAGAAAAATGCCGCATCCTACTGGGCAAACTCATGCCGTGGGAACTCATCCCCGCATTCGTCGCCTGCAATCCCGGAATCATGACACTGGAGCGCCGCGGACGCACGGACACTAAAGTCTGGGTGAATCTCGTAACCATAGCTAAGGCTCTGAAGGAGTGGAAGTTCGACATCGCCGGCTACGTGGGCTATGAGCGCTGCGTCATCACCGCCGGCGGAGTCAGCACGGACGACGTAGTTGCGAAAACTCTCGAATCCCGCATAGTCCCAGGCCTATATTTCTGCGGCGAGGTCCTCGACATGGACTGCGACACCGGCGGCTACAACCTCCAGGCCGCCTTCTGCACCGGTTATCTCGCAGGCATCAGCGCGGCGAAAAGTCTTTGATACTTCCCTTCTGTTCAAGGTGTGACTTCTTTTTGTTCAAGGTGTGCTTTTTTTGTGTGACACCTTGCACAAAGGAAATGGTCCTGAAGTACTTGTAATGCAGAATGAGCGTTCAAGGTGTGCCGTATAAAATCACACCTTGAACAAAAGACCACAAGGTAAGGCAATAATTAGAGCCTCTAGGCACGTCCGCCAGGGGCTAACTGCTGAACCGCTTATTCGATGACAGCGGAGAGTTGGAGTTCGGGAGCCTCGGCGTCAATGGGGTTCGAGGCTTCTTCAGGCATTGCATATAAGGCGGCGAATTGGCCGGGAGTGACGCTGCGCTGGGGTTCGTCGAAGAGGACGAACAGGTTCTCGCCACGGACAATGGCGGTCGCGAACTGAAGCGGCTGACGGTAGCGAAGGCGGACGCGAAAGCGGCGGATTTCGCCTTCTGAAATCACAAGGCACGGCCTCAGCCAATGGAGACTCGCCAGCGGGAAGCGGACGCACGAGCGGTAGAGCCCCTTGTGCGATTCGCCTTCGCCCACATAGACACGGTTAGCCTGGACATCTGTTGCAATGACGAACAGCGGTTCGACGTGTCCGCCGATGGCAAGACCTTTCCTCTGGCCGAGCGTGAAGAACTGCGCGCCTTCGTGCCTGCCGGCAATAACGCCCCATGGGTTTGCCTTGTAGCGAGTTTTCTTTATATGCTTTTTGCCGCTTCGATAGGTCTCAGTTTCAAAGACAATATCGTCGTAGCGGACCGGCGTCGCTAGCTCTGTTAGTTCCTCGGTGCTGAGGGCCGCGATGCCGAGGGCTCGGACCTTGGAAAGCAAGGCGCGGTCTCTCTGATACTTCTCGGAGTCTTTATAATACTGGTCGAAAACTTCCACCACATCGCCTTCCACGCTGGCGAGTTTCTGCTGAAGGAACACGGGGAGATCCACCTTGCCCACAAAGCAGATTCCCTGCGAGTCCTTACGGTCTGCAGAGGGAAGATCGGCTTCGGCCGCCAGCCTACGGACTTCGCTCTTGCACAAATCGCCTATCGGGAAGATTGCGGCCTCAAGTTGCTCCTGATTCAGCTGGCAGAGGAAATAACTCTGGTCTTTGCCTGGATCTACCCCCTCGAGAAGGCTGTAGGAACCGTCCGGATTCTGACGCTTGCGGCAATAGTGGCCGGTGGCAACGTGGGTCGCGCCGAGCGAACGGGCTTTCTCCAGAAATGCGTCGAACTTGATTTCGCTGTTACAGAGAACGTCGGGGTTAGGCGTGCGGCCAGCCTCATACTCTGCGAACATATAGTCCACTACCCTCTGACGGTATTGTTTACTCAAGTCCACGAAGTAGAATGGTATGCGTAGTTTGCGGGCGACCAGTTCCGCCACGAAGCGGTCTTCCTCCCACTCGCAGTCGCCGTGCAGCGTGCCTTCAGTGTCGTGCCAGTTCTGCATGAACATGGCGAACACGTCGTATCCCTGCTGCTTCAGAAGCAGGGCCGCGACGCTGGAGTCCACTCCTCCGGAAAGGCCTACGCATATCTTCATACCGCTGCAAAGATAGTCCAAATTATGATTTCTTGTAAGAAATATCTATATTTGAGGTTACTAATCACTTATTATGACTGATAAAGAGATTAAAATCGCTTTCAAAGAATACAAATCTTTGGAAGAACTCGATAAGGAAGATCAGGAACTCGCGAAAGCGGCAATCTCTGCCATGCAGGGTTCTTACGCTCCCTATTCCCATTTTAATGTAGGCGCGGCAGTGCGTATGAGCAACGGTGTGATCGTGAAGGGCGCGAACCAGGAAAACGCCGCGTTCCCGTCCGGTCTCTGCGCCGAGCGCACGGCCATGTTCGCGGCCGGCGCGGCCTATCCGGACAAAGAAATGCTCTCTTTGGCTCTGGCCGGCGGTGTGATGGGGCGTCTGTGCGCCACTCCCGCCACCCCTTGCGGAGCCTGTCGTCAGGTGATGGCCCAGTATCAGGCCAAAGGCGGAAAGAAAATGTCCGTCATTATGGTAGGGACGGACAAAATCTGGAAGTTCCACAGCGTGGATGACATCCTCCCGCTGATATTCGATTCGATCTAGAAGAGCGCGCTTACTTCTTCACAACCGGTTTCTCGGGGAGTTTGGTGGTGACGAACTTGTCTACCAACTGCTCGTACTCCTCGGGAGAGATCATATGAGAGGTGCCGTTGAGGTTGGCGCCCATTTCCACCTGTACTTTGTTCACGTGAACATTTCCGTCGATAGAAGCCTTGGCCTTGAGGGTGAGGAGGTCCTTGACATAGATGTCGCCCTTCATCTTTCCCCAGAAGTCCAGGTTCTGGCAAGCGAGACCGCCGTTGATCTGGGCCTGAGGGCCGACGACGACCTTACCTTTGGAGTAGATTTTACCTTCGACCTTTCCGTCCACGCGGATGTCGCAGTCCGAAGAGATTTCTCCCTTGATGATAGTGCCGATGCTGATGCGGCTCACGTCGTTGACGCTGACCTCGGGCTCAACGGCATTCTTTACTTTCTGAAAATCCATGTTGATAGTATTTTTAAGTGATTAATATATCTAAACTATGCCTTTTCCGTGGCAATTCTTATACTTCTTGCCGCTGCCGCAAGGGCAGGGATCGTTACGGCCTATCTTCTGGTCCGCCTTCACCGGGGTGTTTGCCTTCTGCTCGCCGTTGGTGACCAGATCCGAATGGCGTGCCTGAAGGCGCGACATATCGGGCTTGGTCTGCACGGCACGCTGAGGCTGCTGGTCGCGGAGCGGAATGAATGCGCGAAGCAGGAACGAAAGGACGTCCTGGTTCAGCGACTCGAGCATCGCGGCGAAGAGGTTGTAACTCTCGAGTTTGTAGACCACCTTCGGGTCTTTCTGCTCGTACGACGCGTTCTGGACGCTCTGCTTGAGGTCGTCCATCTCGCGGAGATGGTTCTTCCAGTGTTCGTCGATCTGGTAGAGGATGATGTTGCGGCTGAGGGTCTTGCTGACCTCGCGGCCTTCTGAGTTGTAAGCCTTCTCCAGATTCACCGAGAGGGTGATGACCTTGCGGCCGTCCGAGATGGGAATCGCTATGTTCTGATACATAGTTCCCTGCTTCTCGTAGACCTGCTTGATGATCGGGCGGAGTTTCTCCACAACCGCATCCATTCGGCGCTGGTAGCACTCGCTCATATGCTCGCAGAGAGCCTTGACGATAGCGTCTTTCTTAGCCTTGTTGTAGAACTCTTCGTCGAAACCGGGATCAATCGAGAGGCGGGCCATAACGGTCTCCTCGAAGTCCTGATAGGTGTAACCGTCCGACGAGTCCACGATCACCGAAGCGGTGTCCACCATCATATTCTGGAGATCGATCTCAATCTTGTCTCCCTTGATAGCGTTGCGCCTGCGGGAGTAGATTGCCTCTCTCTGGTAGTTCATCACATCGTCGTACTCGATAAGGTTCTTACGGACGCCGAAGTTGTTTTCCTCGACCTTCTTCTGCGCGTTCTCGATAGCCTTCGAGAGCATAGGGCTTTCCAGGGCTTCATTCTCCTGCATGCCGAGTTTGTCCACGACCGAAGCGATACGCTCCGAACCGAAAAGACGCATCAGTTTGTCTTCCAGCGAGATGTAGAAGATGGAGGAACCGGGATCGCCCTGACGGCCGCTTCGGCCTCTGAGCTGACGGTCCACACGGCGGGAGTCGTGCCTTTCCGTGCCGATGATCGCGAGGCTTTCACCTCGGGCGACAGTTTGATATCCGTACCACGGCCTGCCATGTTGGTGGCTATGGTCACCGTGCTGCTCTGACCGGCCTGGGCCACGATTTCCGCTTCCCTGGCGTGCTCCTTCGCGTTCAGGACGTTGTGCCTGATGCCGCGCATCTTGAGCATACGGCTGAGGAGTTCGGATGTCTCCACGTCAGTCGTACCCACCAGCACCGGACGACCGGCGTTCGAGAGTTCGACTATCTTATCGATAACGGCCGCATACTTGGCCTTCTTCGTCTTATAAATCTGGTCGTCCTGATCGTTCCTGAGCACGGGACGATTGGTGGGGATGACCATAACATCCAGTTTGTAGATGCTCCAGAACTCGCCCGCTTCCGTCTCGGCCGTACCGGTCATACCGGCGAGTTTGTGGTACATACGGAAGTAGTTCTGAAGAGTAATTGTAGCGAAGGTCTGGGTTGCGGCCTCGACCTTCACGTTTTCCTTGGCCTCAACAGCCTGATGGAGTCCGTCTGACCAGCGGCGGCCTTCCATGATACGGCCGGTCGATTCGTCGACGATCTTCACCTTCTTGACTCCGCCTTCGTCGATAACGACGTAGTCTACGTCTTTCTCGAACATGGCGTAGGCCTTGAGGAGCTGGCTTACTGTATGGACACGCTCGCTCTTAAGGGAGAAGTCCTCCATGAGGGCGTCTTTCTGGGCCTGCCTCTCGGCTACCGAAAGACCGGAATGTTCGATCTCGGCGGTTCTGGTTCCTACGTCAGGAAGAACGAAGAAGGATTCGTCTCCCACGCTCTGGGCGAGGAGTTCCTGACCCTTATCCGTAAGGTTGATAGAGTGAAGAACCTCATTGATAACGAAATACAGAGGGTCGGTCACCACCGGCATCTCCTTTTCGTTGTCCTGCATGTAGTAGTTCTCAGACTTCTGCATCACTACCTTAACACCGGGCTCGCTCAGGTACTTGATGAGGGGCTGATACTTAGGAAGACCTTTGTAGGCTCTGAGGAGTAGCTTTCCTCCCTCGGCTTCGTCTCCTTCGGCCATCTTTTTCTTAGCCTCGTTGAGGACCTGGTTTACGAGAGCCCTCTGAGCCGTATAGAGTTTCTCCACATAGGGCCTAAACTCCATATACTGCTCGTCGTCCTGCGATTTAGCGACAGGACCGGAGATAATGAGCGGGGTACGGGCGTCGTCGATAAGAACGGAGTCGACCTCATCCACGATTGCGAAGTGGTGCTTGCGCTGTACGAGGTCGTCTTCGGTAGTAGCCATATTGTCACGGAGGTAGTCGAAGCCGAATTCGTTGTTTGTACCGAAGGTAATATCGCAGTCGTAGGCGCGCTTACGCTCCTTTGTATTAGGCTGATGCTTGTCTATACAGTCTACCGTAAGGCCGTGGAACATATACAGAGGGCCCATCCACTCGGAGTCACGTTTCGACAGGTAGTCGTTTACGGTAACCATATGGACGCCCTTGCCGGCAAGTGCGTTCAGGAACACAGGGAGAGTAGCGACAAGGGTCTTACCCTCACCCGTCGCCATCTCGGCAATCTTACCCTGATGGAGCGCGATCCCGCCCACGAGCTGGACGTCGTAGTGGACCATGTCCCACTTGATGTCGTTTCCGCCGGCCATCCAGTGATTGCGGTAAATAGCCTTGTCTCCTTCGATAGTAAGGAAATCCTTATTCTGAGCCGCGAACTCGCGGTCTGATTCCGAAGCGGTGACTGTAATAGTATCGTTCTGAGCGAAACGGCGGGCCGTACTCTTTACGATAGCGAAGGCCTCGGGGAGTATTTCATTAAGGCCCTTCTCGATAGCTTCGTCTTCTTCCTTTACGAGTTTGTCGCTTTCTTCAGCGAGTTTGACTTTCTCGGAAATAGGAATGTCCTCGTCCAGCTTAGCGCGGATCTCAGCTATTCTTGTCTCGAAAGGAGCCTCGACCTCGCGCATCTTCTGGATAAGAGCTGCCGAGCGGCCTCGAAGTTCATCGTTCGAGAGGGTATCTATAGTTTTATAGGCTTCGAGGACCTTTTCGAGAATAGGCTTGATAGCCTTATAATCGCGTTCGGCCTTCGAACCGAAGAGTTTCTTTATGATGTCTGCTAATGCCATCTACGATTATTCTTTAAATAAGCCGTCAAATATAGTCAATATTGGAGACTTCACCAAAAAACAATAACTTTGTAGGGATATGGGAATGGTTAACCGAAGACGTATAGCAGGCAACACCCTGCTTCTCTACCTGAGGATGGGACTGATAATGCTTATCAGCCTCTACGCCTCGAGAGTAGTGCTTGATGTCCTCGGCGAAACAGACTTCGGTCTCTACAACGTAATCGGCGGAATAGTAGTGACCTTCGCCTTCCTGAACAGCGTGATGAACGCCGCCTGCAACCGCTACTACTCTATCGAGCTCGGCCGCGGAGATTACCAGGCGCTCCACAAAGTCTTCGGGGTGAACATCATTATCTTCGCCGTGATCGCACTGTTTATCCTACTGCTTTCGGAGACGGTGGGTCTGTGGATACTCGAGCGGAAGATGAACATTCCCGCAGACAGAATGAACGCGGCCCGCTGGGTCTACCAACTCAGCATCTTCTCCTTCCTCGCCGGGGTGCTCGCCATCCCCTACAAAGCCATCATCACCGCGAAGGAAAAGATGAAGGTCTATGCCTACTGCAGCATCGTGGAGGCAGTCCTTAAGCTGGGCGCAGTTTTCCTGCTGGCCGTCTCCCCCATCGACAAACTCATCTTCTACGCCGTCTTGATGCTCGTAGTCAGCGTCTTTACCAACGCATTCTACCCCTTCTACTGCTACCGCTTCTACGAAGAGTGCCGCGGCCGGGCGAAGTGGGACCGCGAGCTCGGGCGGGAGATAATAGGATTCAACGGCTGGGGCGTGATCGGTTCCATGGCCACCATCGGCCGCAACCAAGGTATCAATATCCTCCTGAACATGTTCTACGGCCCAGCTGTCAATGCAGCGAGGGGCGTCGCGAATATAGTTTATTTCAACATCTACCAGTTCGTCCAGAATTACGTAATCGCCGTTAATCCGCAGGTAGTGAAGGCTTATGCCGCCGGCGAACGCGAAGACATGATGAAACTGGTCTTCCAGACTTCCAAACTCGCCTACTTCCTGCTGTTCGTGGTAGTATTGCCGCTGATGCTGGAAGTCGACAAAGTCCTCGACCTCTGGCTCGTTGAGGTTCCCGCCCACGCCGCAGCCTTTACTATTTACCTTCTTGCGGCCGCCCTGGTAGACAGCATGCACCACCCTCTGTACTACGCAGTCCAGGCGACGGGTAAGGTGAAGTGGTACAATATCCTTGTCGGAAGCAGCCAGCTGATGGTCCTGATACTCTCCTACGTGATCCTCAAACTCGCGAAGGTAGAGCCGGAACTCATCTTCCAGCTGGTCCTCATATTCTCCGTAGTAGCCCAGATTCTTCGCATCATCATCGCCGGAAAATACGTCCGGATGGATATAGGCCAGTATCTGCTGAAGGTACTCCTGCCGGTAGTTCTGGTAAGCCTCGTCTCCCCCGTTCTGCCATGGCTGGTAGTCCGCTCGATGGAGCCAGGAATCGGCCGTCTCTGCCTTACGGTCGGAGTCAGCATAGCCGCCGTGGGGCTGGCAGTCCTGCTGATTGGTCTAGACCGCTCCGAGAGGCGCAATCTCCTCAATTTCATCAAGCGCAATGGAAGAGAACAGGTATAATCCCGAAGGCTCCGCCCTGCGCAATCACCAGCTACGGCTGCTGCGCCTGCTGATCGAATTCGACCGGCTGTGTGAGGAGAACGGCATCAGATGGTGGCTAGACAGCGGCAGCCTGCTTGGCGCGGTCCGCGGCGGCGGCTTCATCCCTTGGGACGACGACCTGGACGTATGCATCCTCAGCGATGACTACCCCAAGATCCGCCGTATCCTCGGCGAAAAGGCCGAAAAGCCATTCGCATACTATGCCCCGCTCCGGACTAAGGGCTACACCCGGCTATGGCCCCGGTTCGTCGACGAAAGTTGTAAGATTCTCAGGCGCGATCCTGCGACCGGCAAGCCGATGGAGGATGTGCTCTGGATAGATACGCTCATCGTACGCCCGCTCGGGAAGACGGCGAAAAAACTGGTCAGCCTGCGCCGCATCTGCGGGATGATAGACGACGGCCCCGTCAACAAGGCCCTGGCCTACCTGCTCTATCCCTTGGCGATGATCGCCGCCGGGACAGCCGCGCTGACCGGCCGTCTCTTCCACAAAAACCAACTCATGCACAATTTTGGGCTGCCCTTCATGAGCGTTCGCAGGCCCGAAGAAATCTTCCCTCTCCGCAAAATCGAGTTCGAAGGCCGCCTCTTCCCCGCTCCCGCAGACCCGGATAAATACCTCACCCGCATATTCGGCGATTATATGACCCTTCCTCCCGAGGAAGAGCGCATCAACCACGAAATAATATTCCCGAATGATTAAGTTCCTGAAATATCTGCTCCAGTATCTCATTTTTCCCTTCTCGTTCCTGATCCCGGGAAGCAGGAAAAAGATTGCCTTTGGCAGTTTCAGGGGCGGTTTCGACGGCAATGCGAAATACCTCTTCATAGAGATGAGCGGCTCGGACGCAGATGTCGTCTGGCTCTCTCAGAGCCGCAAGACAGTTAGCCTCATCAGGAGCTTCGGCCTCAAGGCGGAGTGGGTTTTCAGTCTCAAAGGCGCATGGCGGGCCCTGCGCTCAAAATACTGGATAGTAAACGCCTACACCTCAGACATCCTCTGGGCTTTTAGCGGCGGCGTTACTGTAATTAACCTCTGGCATGGAGTGGGAATCAAGCGGGCCGAATACAACGTAAAAGCCGGTCCTCTCTACGATCGCTATATCAGAAAGACCTTCAAGGAAGCATTCTACCACCCCGAAGCATATCGGAAGCCGGATTTCCTTGTCACCGCCTCCGATTTCCAGACCGAATTCTTCTGCAAAACCTTCAGGATACCCGAAAGCAGCTGCATCAAATGCGGATACCCCAGAAGCAGGATCCTGGTCTGCAGCGAAAATGAGCGTCAGAGCCATATCAAGACCTACGAACCCGAGTCTACTGCCAGGCTTATAAAGAAGATCAAGGAGTTCTCCCAGACTTGGATTTACATGCCTACCTGGAGAGACTCCCAGCGCGATATCTTCGCCCAGAACATGGATCTTGGAAGGCTCAATGAAGCCCTTACGGCGAAAAATGCCCTTCTCATTCTGAAGCCCCATCCCAACACCATAGTCGGAGACCTTGGAGCCTATCCCAACATCATTCTAATGGATGCTTCGGCAGACGTCTATCCAGTTCTCCCCTATACGGACGTACTCGTAACAGACTATTCCTCAGTGCTTTACGATTATCTGCTGATGGAGGGCAAAAAGGTAGTCCTGTATATCTACGACGCCGCGCAATATGTCCGCGACCGCGATTTCGCCTACCCCTTCGACGAAAATGTCACTGGCCTGAAGGCATACGACTTCGAGCAGCTGCTCGCCGCTATAACAGACGGTCCCGGAGATTTAAATCCGCAGGAGCGCCAGTCACTCATCCTCAAATTTTGGGGTCCCAAACCTGTCGAATATGATTTCAGTAATTATCTGCACCTATAACAGAGAGCGCTACATCATAGAGGCCATCTCGAAAGTCGCGTCTACAAAGTACCGTGACTACGAAATCATTGTCGTCGACAACAACAGTACGGACGGGACAGCCGAGAAGATCGGTGACTTTCTGAAAGCCCATCCCGAACTGCCGGTCAAATACGTTCTCGAAACGAAGCAAGGCCTCTCGAACGCCCGCAACCGCGGAATGCAGGAGGCGCAGGGCGACGTATTCGTCTTCCTAGACGACGACTCGCTGGTCCAGGGAGACTACCTCTCGACTCTGGCAGACTACCTGAATTCGAATCCCCAGGCCGACGCCTTCGGCGGGCTGATCGAACCGCTGTTCGACGAATGCCCACGGCCCAAGTGGCTGTGTAAGTGGAGCATGGGCTGGGTATCGGCGCTCGACATGGGCGATATGGTCCGCGAATTCGAGGGCAAGACCTTCCCCATCGGCGCGAATATGGGAATACGCAGGGCGGCCGCCGAACAGGCGGGGCCGTTCAACCCTGAACTCGGGCGCAAGGGCGGCAATATGGACGCCGGCGAGGAAAAGGACATGTTCCGCAGAATCCGCGCGAACGGCGGGACGATCTGGTACTTCCCCGAACTGCGGGTGCAGCACGTCATCCCCGAAAAGCGCACGACGCTCGAGTACGTAGACCGTTTCGCAGACGGCGTAGGAATCAGCGAGCGCGTCCGCACCAAGGCCGACGGGACATATCCGAGGCGCGTCACGGCCGAATTCGTAAAATGGTGCGGGACGTTAGTTCTGTTCGTCTGGTACCTTATAACCTTCCGCCCAGTCGTTGGATCCACTCTGGTCCGGTTCCGCTCGCATGTAACGCGTAAGCTGTTATCATCAGAGCGATAATCAGGTACATCAGCGCCAGGAAGGCGGCATTCACCTTATAACCCTTGTAGATCGAAGCCGGACGGAATTCGAAGACTATTTCGTGGTCGCCGGCGGGAATGTTCAGGGCGCGCAGAGCGTAGTCTGCCCTGAAATGGGAAGCCGGCTGACCGTCGATGTAGGCCTTCCAGCCATGGGGATAATAGATTTCAGAGAACACCGCAGTCTTCTCCTCCTGCGAGCTGGACTTATAGATCAGACGGTCGGGAGCGTAGGACGTCAGCTCGATAGAAGCAGGGCTTGAGCTTGCCGGGATGACGAAATCTGCGAACTTCGCGTCCGTAACAGCCTGAGTGCGAAGGTCGAGCTTGTTCAGGGCGTCGCTTTCTTCACGGGCGCTCGAGGCGACCGTCATCTCGTCTACGAACCAGGTGTTGCCGAGGCGTCCGGGGTTCATAACCGGAACCGCCTTACCGTCTTTCTCCTGGATAATGTACTTCGTATTGAGCATGTTCACGACCTTCATGTTGCCCTTGGACAGATGATAGTCGATAAGGTCCTGATAGCGGCGCAGTTTAGCGGCGTGGTAGCCTCCGATCGAATGAAGGTAATATGAGGTGCGGGACTCGTTGAAGGTATTAGTAGTAAGGTTGAATACCCTGAAATACTCCGGGTCCTTAAGAAGCGTTTCTTCGTAGTCCGTCTTACGGAAATAAGCGTCATTCTCTTTCTTTGTGACCCAGTCCTTGTCGCCGAAATAGCGTTTGTCTATCGGCCACATGTCGGCGATGACGAGGACTCCCAGCACTGCAGCGAACGCTCCGAATTTCAGTTTCTTAAGCGAGAAGAGCAGGACCAGCCCGGCCGAGAGGGCGATGAAGGCGGCGGAGCGCCATGCATCCTTAACGAGCATCGAAGCGCGTTCGTCCTGCAGGGCGTCGATAAACCACTGCGGCATTCCGGCCAGAGTCCGGGCGTCGTACGAGCTCGAGAAGCTGCAGATCGAGCGGCCGAAAAGCGCGAGTATCAGGCAGATACCTCCGGTCACGGCCGCTGAAATCAGCAACGACTTGCGAAGTTTCGCCTGCTCTACCGTTCCCTTTCGCAGCTCTTCGAGCGCGAGGAAACCGAGCAGCGGCATCGCCACCTCTGCCACGACCAGTATCGAGGATACCGTTCGGAACTTGTTGTACATCGGGAAATGGTAGTAGAACAGCTCCGTCAGGCCCATGAAATTGTGTCCCCACGAAAGCAGGATCGAGAAGGCGGTCGCGGCCAGGAGGGCCCACTTATACGGCCCCTTCACTATCAGGCAGCCCAGCAGGAACAGGAAGCAGACGATCGCGCCCACGTAGACCGGGCCGGCGGTGAAGGGCTGCTCGCCCCAGTAGGTCGGCAGGCCGGCGGAGAGGCTGCGGGCGTTCGAAGCGGAGACGCCCTGCCTTACGAGGGTCTTGTACATCTTCGAATCTCTGCCCACGTCCGAGCTCGAGGCTCCGCCCATGTAGCCGGGGATCATGAGGGTCAGCGTCTCGTCTATTCCGTAGCTCCATGCCGTAGCATAGTCGATGTCCAGGCCCTTGCTGCCCGAATCCTCTTCTGCGAGATCGGAATGGCCGCCCCGGATGGTTTCCTTTACGTATTCCGAGTTGGCCTTCATGATGCTGTAGCCGGTTCCGACGCCCACTCCTAGCGCAAGTGCGAACACGCAGAGCGAAATGAGCAGGTCCTTGATCCGCTTTTCCTTAATATGAATTACCGTTTCGGCTATTCCGAAAAGGCCCATCATCATAAAGAGGTAATACGACATCTGGGGATGCTTCATCATTCCTATCGAACTATACAGCATCACCAGGGCTATTCCCCAGCCGTATTTCTTCCGGAAGATAAGATAGAAACCTCCTATCACCGGGGCCATCATTCCTAGCGTCAGCGCCTTAGTTTCGTGGCCCGCGGGAATGATAAGGAAGAAATAAGACGACATCGAAACCGCTATGGAGCCTATTATGCTGAGCCAAATGTTAATCCCGAAGGCCCTCATCATGATGAAGAATCCGAGGAAGTAGCCCAGCAGAAGCGCCAGAATAGAGTCGGTAAACAGGGTCGTGAGTTTTCTGAACAGCCTGTCTACAGCCCATACCACCCTGACTGCTGCATTGGAGGGATGTTTGACAGTGATCTGGTAGCCTGGCATTCCGCCGAACATGGAGTTAGTCCAGTTAGCAGGAGTCTCTGCAGTAGCGTTGTACTCCTTCAGTTCGTGGGCCATTCCCTTCCACTGAAGGTTGTCGCTCTGGTTCAAGACCTTACCCTGAACGGAGGGCCAGCAATAGACAAAAGTCAGCCCCAGGAATACCAGGGCGGCGACCAGGTAAGCGCCGTATTTTTTGAAAAACTCTTTCATTTACTTATCTTTGCACTGTCATCAGCGGGATTAGCACATCGGTAGTGCATCAGCTTCCCAAGCTGAGGAGGCGGGTCCGACTCCCGTATCCCGCTCTTCCCTATTTCTTAACTCTCGCGAATATCGTATCCGGGGCCAGGTCGACTACCGCCCTTTCTTCTCCGGCCATACAGAAGCCGCAGCGGTCGCAGATTCCGAAGATTTCTCCCGGGCAGGTCGCGGTCTTCGTACCGTCTGTGTGGATATAGTTCGTCATCCAGCAGACTTTCCTGAATTTCAGGTCCCTCATATGCCTGAGGCCGGTCTTCGTATTCATGATCGGATAGCCTTTCTTCTTGTAGGCTATGATCTTATCGATTATTTCCTGCCGCTTTCCCCATGGCAGCGCGAGCGCCTCCGACCCCGGGAACGGGGTATGGAAATTCAGCGCGATCTTATCGATATGAGGGTTCGATTTCGCATATTCGATCGCTGCCTCGACTCCGTCCGCATTCAAGACGTTTATGGCCATGTTCACGCTCACCGCGGGATGTCCGCTGTCCGCTATATTTTGCTCCAGCCGTTCGAAGGTCCCTTTTCCGCGTATGCGGTCGTGGACCTCGCCAGCGCCGTCCATCGAGACCCAGATACTGTCTGCATGGGAGCCGGCGAAGGGTTTCTGGCCGTTTGTAGTGATCGTGCAGCTGAAGAAGCCGAGTTCGTGGGCAAGGTCGCACAGATCGTCGATGGTCTTGTCACCGTCTGTCCAGAGAGTCGGCTCTCCGCCCTCGAAATCTATGAAACGCGAGCCGAGGGAATAGCAGTATTTAAGCTCCTCACGTATCTGGTCATAGGTCTTGGTGATGGGATCTTGATGGTTGTAGACCGTACAGTGTTTGCAGCTGAGGTTACATTTATCGGAAACGAAAACCACGCTCTGGAGCGGGGCCTTCCTGCCGAAAAACTTAGCCCTGAACCACCACCAGCCCAGGTATGTAATCTGGCCTGGCGTCATACTATCATAAGGATTATGGCGACTACGCCCATTATAAGGCAGAAGCCGCTGAGAAGGTTTCTGGCGCAGAACCAGCGGGCCAGGAACCAGTCGATATGGGCCTCCCTGATCTTATCCCAGCCCGGCATAGGTCCGAGCCATTTCGCGGGCTTCTCGATTTCCATCATCTCGCCTCTGCTGAACAGGACGAGCGAGCGGAAGAGCCAGATAGCGCGCGGAAGTACCAGCAACACCGCCAGATAAGCGGGATGTGTATAGCCCAGAACAACGGCGAGGATTATCAGCGCGAAGGGAACGAAGATGAAAACGGCCGACGCTACGAGGCAAAGGCCATCCCTCCCGAGGAGGCGCGCGAAGGTCATTTTGTTACTCGCCTCATCGCCCTTACGGTCTATGAAGCTATGTGTGAACAGGATGTTCAGGACCAGCAGGCCGACCGGGATGCTGATTAGGACTATGTTCATATCTACCCTGCCGCAGCACGCGTAGTAAACTCCCATCATAAGAAGGGGTCCGAAGATCAGTCCTATTACGAGTTCGCCGACTCCCCTGTAAGCCAATTTGAGCGGCGGGCCGGAGTAGAAAAAGCCCAGGAATGCGCAAGCTGCGACAATGGCGACTATCCACCACGCGCCCTGAGGGCCTGCGAAGCCGTTTTCCGGCAAACGATAGGCAAAAATCAGCACGCCCGCAGCCACTGCCGTAGCGCTGAAGCGGGCTATCGCATGAGCCGTACTCTTCAAGGTCTCGGAGCCGTCTGTAAGGTACGGATACTTTGCAGTCATGGCGCGGAAGCCCTGGCGGACTACCTTGTCTCTGTCTCCTTTCATATCTACCTTGAAGTCGAAATAGTCGTCCGCAAGGTTCATCGCAAGATGTGCGCACTCTACTCCCAGAAAAGCGAGTATGGCGATCCACCATACCGCCTGCCCTGAAGCGAAAGCGAGTACTATTGCAAGAAGGGCGGGCATGGCGCTTTGTACAAGCGCCCCCGCTCTTCCGTTATCAAGCCATTTCTTCAGTTTCATAGACTCGCTAATATACGGTTTTTTTATCAGAAACTGTACTCGCTGATGGACTGGATGCCTACAATTCCGTAGTACGAAGGGACTATATCCCCTTTCAGGAATATCTTCTTCCCAAGATTGTCTTCATGGTCGACCAGATTGAGCGCGTCCCTGATCTTGCCGCTTGGCAACTGGACCGAGATACACGATTCTTTATCGGTGCAGGTCGATTTGGTCGCCAGGACAATGTTCGTTCTCGAAGTGAAAGGAGGCTCGAACGAACACTTTGAAGAAGTAAGGTCTCCGCCTACGATATATCCGTAAACCCAGACGTCTGAGTCCCCCACGTGTTCCTTGGCCTGAGCTACGCTGAAGGCAGTGCTCTTGTCCTGTCCCCTGCCGCTGTCGTCGCCGCCGAGGGTGAGACTCTCGCTCTCCCAGAATCTGGTAGTGTCTACCTGGATATGGATCCCCGCCCCTGCATCATGTCTCGAACTTGAGACATTTATATTAAGGGTAAGAATCTCCTGGGCGGAAAGGGTGCGGGTACAGATAGTCTTGTCGCTCGAATTCTCATTGAGGACCAGCGAGACATTGCCCGGCTTGAAATAGGCAATTCTCTTTTCCGAATACCCGTACATCAGCTTACCGTCGGCCGATTTGAGAAAAAACACTCCGTTGGGATACTCCGTAAGAAAGGTCGGGTCTATCTTCAGCCTAACCCCGGCGTTGATCTGGACGCACTCGAGAGTTACGCTGCAGGTCTTACCGGCCGATACGACAACCACCTGCGAGTCACCGTACTGGGGCTTGTCGAAAAGCGGTTTGGAAAACTCGCAGGACATTGCCGAAACAGTGTAAGTCCCGGCGTTTGCGATGATAGTCTCCGGCGCACTGCCGAAGGATCCGTAGTAGAGCGACGCACCCTGGGAGTTCGTCACGGAGAGAATGAAGTTGTTGGTGTCGATCTGAGTCCCTGCTTTCGTAAGAAAGGAGGAATCTTCGACGAAGTGGATACTGATTGCGCCTTGCTCCTTAGGGAGATTCATCAGGTCGCATGCACTGACGGTCAGAGCCGCCGCTAGAAAAACAATTGAAGTTCTCATAATTTGTAGTAATTTTGTGTCCCCGGCTTATACCGGCTTAGACAAAAGTACATAAAGGTTTTTGACATAAACTACTTTTTCCAATTTTTTTCTTGAAAAAGTTGTATTTGTCAAAATTTACTTATATTTGTTGTGAAGTTTTTCATAGTTTAAGTTTAGGTTAAGTAGCGGGGAGTTCGCAGTGATGCAAACTCCCTAGTTTAACGGATAGAATTTGGGATTCCGGTTCCTAAGATAGGCGTTCGATTCGCCTGGGGGGTACGAAACAGAGCTGGCGCAGGCCAGCTCTGTTTCGTACCCGTTGCATCGCCATGCGATGCTCCTCTTCTAGCGATGCTCCTATTTCAAAAAGACGAAAAATACGGCTAGGACTAAGCAGACGAAACCGGCTATGTGGTTCCACTGCAGGTGCTGCCCTTTGAACATAAACAATATTATGAAGGTAAAGACGGTCAGCGAAATTACCTCCTGAATGACCTTCAACTGCATCAGGTTGAAGGGCCCGCCGTTTCCGATGAAGCCTATCCTGTTGGCAGGCACTGTAAGGCAATATTCGAAGAACGCAATCCCCCACGAGAATAGAATGACCAGGATGAGCGGCCATCCGGTGGAGATCTTCATTTCGCTAAGTTTGAGATGCCCATACCACGCGAACGTCATGAAGACGTTTGAGAAGATGAGCATCACTACAGTCAATAGTCCACGCATATCTGTTATTCAGTTCCAAGTCTCGCCTCAACGACGTTCATCACATAGTCTCCCGTCTTCTCACACTCGCTGATCATATCCATGAAGACGTTGCCGGCTTCGTAGGTATAGACGCCGTCCTCCACTTCTTGGATATTCTTAACTCTGAGCGAATCGCGCAGATCGTTGATCTTAGCCTCGATCTCCGTCGAAGCCTCGATAGTGAAGTCTTCGCGGTGGCCGGCAAGCATGTCGTTCATCCGGGTCATTGCGGCCTCTACCAGATGGGTCATCTCGGTACCTGCCTCAATCTGAGCATCTGTAAAGACGATCTTCTGGTCGCGCTTGCGGCGAAGAATCCTGGCGAGGTTGTAGAAGCTGTCGCCTACAGACTCGAGTTCTCCAATCTGACGCAGCATCTCACGTATCTTGGCTTTAGTGTCATCTGATAAGTGTGCATCGCCGACCTGGCCCAGATACTTCGCGATCTCGTTCTCCATCCTGTCGCTGATTTCCTCGTATTTCTTGATGCGCGCGAATATCTCGTTAAACTTATCCTCTTCCTCCGTAAAGTACAGGTCCTTGACCATACCGAACATGCGCAGCATGCGCTTCCCGAAGGTGGCGATTTCTTTCTGGGCCTGGAAGACGGAAAGTTCTGGAGTTTTCATGATACCGCCCCTGATATACTTGAGGCGGAACTCTTCCTCGTCGTCGGTCTTCTTAGGCTTGATGATCAGACACACGAGCTTCTCGATCTGGGGAACGAATCCGATCAGCAGGGCCGTATTAATCACATTGAAACCTGTATGGAAGGCTGCAAGGGCAAAGGACAGACGCGTGGGATCGATGCTTTCCGCGGCGGGGTCGATGCCTACTATCTTACATACGAGTCTCACGAACGGGAAGAAGAAAATCAGGACCCAGACGACGCCGAATACGTTGAAAAGGAGGTGGGCCATAGCCGTCCGCCGCGCCTGGGTATTGGCGTTCAGGGCCGCCAGATTGGCGGTGACCGTGGTTCCTATGTTCTCACCCATGACCAGCGCGATGCCCTGGAAGATGGAGATCGCGCCCGTGGCGCAAAGGACCATGGTGATAGCCATCAGGGCCGCCGAACTCTGGACGAGGGCGGTCAGAATTGTTCCTATGAGCAGGAACAGCAGGACCGTTCCGTAGTTGGTTTTGAAACTGGCGAAGAAGGCCACGATCTCCGGCTTGCTAGCGAGATCGAGCTCGGTTCCGGTCTGCTTGAGCATTCCGAGCGCAAAGAGCAGGAACGAAAGACCGAACAGGAAGTCGCCTATATAGCGGTGTTTGCCGGTCTGAATCAGGATGATGGCGACCAGGAAAACGGGCCAAACGACGTTCGCGATGTTGAACGAGAAGCCGGCGGACATGATCCAGGCGCTGAGGGTGGTTCCGATGTTCGCGCCCATGATCACGCTGATTGCCTGAGTCAGGGTCAGGAGGGCCGCATTCACGAACGACACAGTCATGACCGTAGTAGCGGCCGAGGACTGAACGGCCACGGTTACCAGCGCGCCCGTCGCCACGCCCGAGACGCGGTTGGTGGTCATTGCGCCGAGGAGGTGACGGAGCTGGGGACCTGCCATTTTCTGCAGGGCCTCGCTCATTACCTTCATTCCGTATATGAGCAGGGCGATTGAGCCCAGGAGCTTAAAGGCGATCAGCATATTCTAAAAACCGTTTGCAAGGAAGGCTGCCTGAACGGGACCGATCTTACGGTATCCCTCTTCACTCATATGGAGGCGATCTTCCAAATAATACTTACTTACGTTGAATCTATTGATACCCTGGAGATTGAACTGGTCCAGGACGGGAATGCCATAGTAGGCGCAGCAGTCTTTCTGGCCCTGAACATAGTCGGCGAAAGTTTTGCCGGTAGTGTTGGGCTTAGTGCTGAAAGGATTGTTGCCTGCCTCGGCATTGAAAAAGCGAAGGGAGGTGAAGAAGTAAATCTCGGCGTTGGGATTCTTCTCCAGAAGGGTCTTGATACAGTAATTGATACCGCCGCACTGGGTTGAGCGCTTCGATTCGTCGTAGCCGTCAAGCGCCGTGTAGTCCTGCCAAGTTCCGCATTCTTTCTGGCCGTTATAGTCGTTGGTGCTGGCCCAAAGGACATAGATGTCGAACACGCCGGCTTCGTCTACCTGTCTCTGGAGAGTGTAGCCCTGCTCGCGGGAGAATCCGGCTCCTCCTACCCCGTAGGTCACAAGATTTGCCCAGATTTGTTTCGCGGCATCCGATTCTTTATGGACGGAGAGGGAGCCGCCGAAAACGGCGATACGCTTTCCGTAATTCTTGCTGGCTTTGTAGGGGCTGTGTTTTGCGATCTTTGGATCGGGCTTCAGGGTATGCGCTGCCGGATCGGAAACCTGAGCCCACGAGCCCAGGGCGATAAGAGTCGCGACAGCGGCAAGAAATAATTTCTTCATATCCCAATTGAGTGAATTCTTACAAATTTAAGAAAAAAATTGCTACTTTCGGGACACAATGCAAAAGGAAAAAGAAATATGGTTTGCCGCCGGCTGTTTCTGGGGAGCCCAGAAGTTTTTCAAGCTAGTGAGCGGCGTGGTAAAAACTGAAGTTGGATTCGTCAACGGCCGTACTGAAAACCCAACCTACGAGCAGGTATATCAAGACAATACCGGATACGCGGAATGTGTCCACGTAATATACGATCCTTCGCAAGTCCCGCTGGAACGTCTGACGGATCTATTCTTCCGTATCATCGATCCTCTTAGCCTAAACAAACAGGGCGAAGACGAAGGAACCCGCTACAGAACGGGAGTATATTATAAGGATAAGGAGGACCTCAGCGTTTTGTCCGATTTATTCAAACGTGTCAAAGCAGATCTCGGTGTCAGCGACTTCCCTGTCGAACTTGAACCGGTCCTGAAATTCTACACTGCAGACGAGTACCACCAGGACTACCTGGACAAGAATCCCGGGGGCTATTGTCACCTCAGTCCTGAAATCTTCAGACTGGCGAAAGAGTTGAGCGAAAACCCCTCATAATTGCGTTGCAGTTATAAAGGATTCTTATTAAATTTGTATGATTTTTTGCGTGATACTGAAAATCTAAAATACAATCTATAATAACACTATGTCCAAAGAGAAAAAATTCATTACCTGTGACGGTAACCAGGCCGCTAGTGGTATCGCTTATCTGTTCAGCGAACACGCCGCCATTTACCCTATCACGCCCTCCTCAACGATGGCAGAAAACGTCGACGAGTGGGCTGCCCACGGAAAAAAGAATTTCTGGGGTGAGACTGTAAAGGTTACGGAGATGCAGAGCGAGGCCGGAGCAGCAGCAGCCGTCCATGGCTCCCTGCAGGCCGGTGCCCTTACTACAACCTTTACCGCATCACAGGGACTCCTCCTTATGATACCGAACATGTACAAGATCGGGTGAAATGCTTCCCGCAGTCTTCCATGTTTCTGCCCGTGCCCTCGCATCCCACGCCCTTTCGATCTTCGGAGACCATCAGGACGTGATGGCCTGCCGTCAGACAGGTTTCGCGATGCTCGCCTCCGGCTCCGTCCAGGAAGCCCAGGATATGGCAGCGGTAGCTCATCTCGCAACAATCAAGGGAAGCATTCCTTTCCTTCATTTCTTCGACGGTTTCCGTACCTCACACGAAATCCAGAAGATTGAAGCCCTTGACGAGGAGGAACTCAAGAAGCTTATCAGCGACAAGGCCCTCGCAAACTTCCGCGCCCGCGCCCTCAACCCTAACGCTCCTGTCACAAGGGGTACCGCCCAGAACGGAGATGTCTACTTCCAGGCAGTTGAGTCGCGCAACCAGGCCTACGAAGCTATTCCGGATATCGTAGCCCGCTATATGGGTGAGATCGGAGAGATCAGCGGCCGTCAGTACCGTCCCTTCGATTACTATGGAGCCAAGGACGCAGAGGATGTAATCATCGCAATGGGTTCCGTAACCGAAACCATCAAGGAGACTATCGACTATCTCGCTACAAAGGGCAAGACAAAACTCGGCGTTATCGCAGTTCACCTCTATCGCCCGTTCAGCTCGAAGTACTTCCTCAAGGCCCTCCCGAAGACCGTAAAGAGAATCGCGGTTCTCGACAGGACTAAGGAGCCCGGTGCCCTCGGAGAGCCCCTCTATCAGGACATCAAGACCGTTTTCCAGGGTATGGACAATGCTCCGCTCATCGTAGGCGGACGCTATGGTCTTTCCAGCAAGGATACTACTCCCGCTCAGATCATCGCAGTCTACGACAACCTCGCTCTCAAGACCCCTAAGAACGACTTCACTATCGGTATCGTAGACGACGTAACCTTCAAGAGCCTCCCGCTCAAGGAAGAAGTAAGTATCGTAAAGCCCGGTACTACCGAATGTAAGTTCTTCGGTCTCGGTTCAGACGGTACAGTAGGTGCGAATAAGAACACCATCAAGATTATCGGTACACATACAGACCTCTACAGCCAGGCCTACTTCGACTATGATTCCAAGAAGTCCGGCGGATATACCTGCTCACACCTCCGTTTCGGAGCGCAGCCTATCCACGCCCCTTACCTGGTAAATACTCCCGACTTCGTAGCCTGCCACGTTCCTTCATATCTTGAGAAATACGATGTTCTCAAGGGCATCAAGGAAGGAGGTTCCCTGCTTCTGAACTCCCTCTGGGACGAGAAGGAGACCCTCGAGAGAATCCCTGACTTCGTAAAGGGAACTATCGGCCGCAAACACATCAAGCTCTACATCATCAACGCGACCAAGATCGCCGCTGAGATCGGACTTGGCGGAAGGACCAACACCATCCTCCAGAGCGCATTCTTCCGCATCACCGGAATCATCCCCGAAGCAGATGCAGTGAAGTATATGAAAGACGCAGCCCTCAAGTCCTATGGCAAGAAGGGTGAGAATGTCGTCAATATGAACTACGCCGCTATCGACCGCGGAGGCGAGTACAAGGAAGTCGCAATCCCCACCGAGTGGGCCGAGATTACAGCTAAGTTCGTAAACCACAACGCCGCGTCAAGGAAATCGCCGACGTCGTGAACGCCCAGGCCGGAGACTCGCTGCCCGTCAGCGCATTCCTCCCCTACCAGGACGGAACCATGCCCGCCGGAACCGCCGCTTACGAGAAGCGCGGTGTCGCAGTAATGGTGCCTGTCTGGGATGCAGAGAAGTGTATCCAGTGTAACACATGCGCCTTCGTCTGCCCCCACGCAGCTATCAGGCCGTTCCTTCTGACCGAAGAAGAGGCGAAAGCCGCTCCCGCCGGACTCAAGCTTTCCGACGGCAAGGCAAACCTCAAGGAATACAAGTACGCCCTCGCGACTTCGGTCGCAGACTGTACCGGTTGCGGTAACTGCGTCGATGTCTGCCTCGCTAAGGACAAGGCCCTCACGATGGCCCCGTACGACGAGCAGACAGCCGAGCAGGCTAACTACGACTGGCTCAACAGCAAGATTGGCTACAAGACCCCGCTCGATCCGAAGAGCAACATGAAGGCGGCCCAGTTCGCCCAGCCTCTGTTCGAGTTCAGCGGCGCATGCGCAGGCTGCGGCGAGACCCCTTACATCAAGAACATCACCCAGCTCTTCGGAGACCGCAT
The DNA here is from genome assembly GCA_905234775.1 of uncultured Bacteroidales bacterium. Next base: position 22,513 of record CAJOJC010000091.1, read on the forward strand.
GATGATCTCCAACGCTACCGGCTGCTCTTCGATCTACGGAGCCTCCTTCCCCGCTTCTCCTTACTGCACAGACGCGAAAGGCCATGGCCCTGCATGGCAGAACTCCCTGTTCGAGGACTTCTGCGAGTTCGGTTACGGTATCAGGCTCGGATCTGAGCGCCTCCGCGACACTGTCGCAGCCCTCATGCAGAAGGGCCTCGAGTGTCCGAAGTGCTCGCCCGAGATGAAGGAGCTCTACCAGAAATGGCTCGACAATCGTGGAAACTATGAC
>CAJOJC010000092.1 GCA_905234775.1 uncultured Bacteroidales bacterium
GTAGGCGACGAACACTATGAAACCGCACAGCGGGTAAAGCAGATCCTCCAGCGAAACAAGGAACTGCAGGATATCATCGCCATCCTGGGAATGGACGAGCTCTCGGACGAAGACAAGCTCACGGTCAACCGTGCACGCAGGATCCAGCGCTTCCTCTCCCAGCCCTTCGCGGTCGCGAGCCAGTTCACCGGCGTCCCGGGCGTGATGGTCGATATCGAAGATACGGTCAAGGGCTTCAAGATGATACTCGACGGCGAGGTAGACTGGGTACCCGAGCAGGCCTTCCTGAACGTAGGTACTATAGAAGAAGCCATCGAAAAGGGTAAGAAGATACTCGAGCAGGCTGCTGCATAATGATAAAAGTAAGGATCATATCCCCGGAGGCCGAACTCTTCAGCGGCGAGGCGCAGGCCGTGTTCCTGCCCGGAACCCTCGGCGAGTTCGAGGTGTTGCCGGACCATGCCCCCATTATCTCGTCGCTCGACCGGGGCCAGGTGAAGCTGCGCCTCCATGGCGGAGAGATGAAGGCTTTCGAAATTGCGTCCGGCTTCGTCAGGACGGGCCGGGGAGAGATGACCGTCTGCGTAGAATTATGAAACGTATTGTCGGCATACTGATCGCTTTGCTCCTTCCCCTCTGCGGGTGGGCGCAGGACCTCGACATGGACGAATACCTCTTCGGCCATGTAGGCGATTCGTACGGCTGGCACATAACCACCATCAAGGGCGAGCCGGTGAGCATCCATCTGCCGGTTATCGTCCGCAGCAAAACTACCGGCTGGCACGTCTTCAGCTCGAAATATATCGAAGAGGGCGAATCCTACGAAGGCTTTGTCGTAGACGAGAGCGGTAAACTGGCAGAACTCCAGCCAGACGGAAGCGTCGTGAAGCCGCTGGACATTTCGATTACCAAAAACGTCCTCGGGCTGATGATCAACTCTCTCATACTGGTGTTGATAGTGCTTCTGACCGCACGCTGGTATAAGCGCCACGACGCCCTCAAGCAGGCTCCGCGAGGCTTTGCCGGACTGATGGAAATGTTGATAATGATGATTGAGAACGACGTAATTAAGGAATGTATCGGGCCTGATTACCGCCGGTACTCCCCTTACCTTCTTACGGCATTCTTCTTCATCTTCATCAACAACCTGATGGGTATCGTTCCCTTCTTCCCCGGAGGGGCCAATATTACCGGCAATATCGCCATCACGATGACTCTCGCCCTGTGTACTTTCATCGCGGTCAACGTGTTCGGTAACAAACACTACTGGAAAGACATACTCTGGCCCGATGTCCCCACCTGGCTTAAGGTTCCGCTTCCTATCATGCCTTTAATCGAGATTATCGGCATGTTCACCAAGCCCTTCAGCCTGATGGTGAGGCTTTTCGCCAATATCCTTGCAGGACACTTCATGCTGCTGGGCGTAGTAGCCGTTATCTTCCTTACGGCTAAGATGGGCATCGGCCTCAACGCCGGCCTCAGCGTCATCTCCGTCCTGTTCGGAATCTTCATGGACATCCTCGAACTCCTTGTGGCCTTTATCCAGGCCTACGTGTTCACGATGCTCTCAAGCGTATTTATAGGATTATCTAGACAACATCAAAATTCATAGCTTATGTTACTTACAGTTATTCTCCAGGCAGCCGCAGGTGCTGCATTCGGAAAAGCCGCAGCGGCCCTCGGCGCAGGTGTAGCCGCAATCGCCGCAGCTATCGGTATCGGAAAGATCGGTAAGTCTGCCCTCGAAGCAGGTGCCCGTCAGCCCGAGTACACGAGCAAGTATCAGTTGCTCGCCATCATCATCGGCGCCCTCGTAGAAGGCGCATGTCTGTTCGCAATCCTCGTCTGTCTGCTCGGTATCTTAAGGTAATATGTCTCTCATTACGCCAGATTTCGGTCTGCTGTTCTGGATGACCCTGATCTTTGCGGTGGTGTTCTTCATCCTCGCGAAGTTCGGTTTCCCCATCATCACAGGAATGGTAGAGAAGAGATCGGACCGTATTGATGAGAGTCTGAGAAAAGCCGAAGAGGCCGACAAAGCAGTGGCGGAACTGTCGCAGCGCGGAGAGAAGATAATCTCCGATGCTCGGGCCGAGCAGGCCAGGATCCTTCGCGAGGCTTCTGCTACCTCCGATTCGATAGTGGCGAAAGCCCGCGATGAGGCTAAGGAAGAAGCCGCCAAGATCCTTGAGCAAGCCCGGATCGACATAGCGGCCGAAAAAGAATCGGCTCTGCGCGACATACGCCGTGTGGTAGCGAACCTTTCGGTCGAGGTCGCTGAAAAGGTCCTCAGGACCGATCTCGACGACGACCGCAAGCAGGACGCTTACCTCGATAGGCTGATCGACGAAGTACAGAGATCACAAGACAAAAGTTAACGGCTGATGAACACCGGAGCTATCTCGAAGCGTTATGCAAAGGCGCTGCTGGAACTCTCCCGCGAGTCCGGCAGGGGCGAGCGTGACTACGCCCAGGCCCTTGCGCTGCTCGAGCATCCGGACAAAAAGCCGGAGAAGCTGGAAGAAGACCTCGAAAAACTGGTCTCCCTTCTTCTCCAAAACGGGCGCCTGCCCTATGTGAAGTTCATACTCCGCAGTTTTGTCGATCTCTACCGAAAAGAACACGGGATAGTGGAAGTATGCCTTACTATGGCCTCCTCCTCCCCCGATCTCGAGGAAAAACTCAGGCAGACTCTCGCCTCGACAATAGGCGGTACGATTATCTTCACATCAAAGGTAGACCCCGACCTCATAGGGGGATTTGTGCTTGAGGTGGACGACAAAATGCTCAACGCCAGCGCGAAGAGCCAGCTCGACAAAATCCGCCGCAAGCTTGATGAACTTAACAAACGAATAGTGTAGTCAATGGCACAAAACAACAGCATTAAACCCAGCGAAATATCCGACGTCCTGCTACGGCAGCTCCAGAATATCGACACCTCCCTGGAGTGGGAGGAAGTCGGCTTCGTGTTGCAGGTAAGCGACGGCGTGGTCCGCATCCATGGCCTTGCATCCTGCGAGGCCGGCGAGCTGCTCGAATTCGAGAGCGGAGAGATGGCCGTGGCGATGAACCTCGAAGAGGACAACGTCGGCGCGATCCTTCTCGGTAGGACGGACAAGATTGCTGAAGGAATGAAGGTCACCCGCACGGGCCGCATCGCCTCGATCCGGGTAGGAGACAGCATGCTCGGTAGGGTCGTGGACCCGCTCGGAAACCCGCTCGACGGCCTCGGCGAGATCGGGGGCGAGCTCTTCGAAATGCCGCTCGAGCGCAAGGCCCCGGGCGTCATCTACCGTCAGCCCGTCACCCAGCCGCTTCAGACCGGCATCATGGCCATCGACGCAATGATTCCCATCGGCCGCGGCCAGCGCGAGCTGATCATCGGCGACCGCCAGACCGGTAAGACCGCCATCCCGATCGATACCATCATCAACCAGCGGGAGAACTTCCTCAAGGGCGATCCGGTCTACTGCATCTATGTCGCCGTGGGCCAGAAAGGCTCGACCATAGCCAATCTGGTGGAGACCCTCCGCTCGAAGGGGGCCATGGACTACACGATAGTCGTGGCGGCGACCGCCGCGGATGCTGCCGCCGTCCAGTATTTCGCCCCGTTCGCAGGCGCTGCGATCGGCGAGTACTTCCGCGACACCGGCCGCCACGCCCTGGTAGTCTACGACGACCTCTCGAAGCAGGCCGTGGCCTACCGTGAGGTGTCGCTGATCCTTCGCCGTCCTTCCGGACGCGAGGCTTACCCGGGCGATGTTTTCTACCTGCACTCAAGGCTCCTTGAGCGCGCCGCGAAGATTATCGAGCAGCAGGAAGTCGCCGAACAGATGAACGACCTCCCCGCTTCCCTGCGCGGCAAGGTGAAGGCCGGCGGATCGCTCACCGCCTTGCCCATGATCGAAACCCAGGCCGGAGACGTCTCGGCTTATATTCCTACCAACGTCATTTCCATCACGGACGGCCAGATTTATCTAGAACCCGGACTTTTCAACCAGGGCCAGCGCCCTGCTATCAACGTAGGTATCTCGGTCTCCCGAGTTGGCGGCGCCGCCCAAGTAAAGTCGATGAAGAAGGTTGCCGGTACGCTTAAGATAGAGCAAGCCCAGTACAACGAACTCGAGGCGTTCTCGAAGTTCTCCTCAGACGTCGACAAGATTACCGAGATGGCCCTCGACAAAGGCCGCAAAAACACCAGGCTGCTGATACAGCCTAAACACGCTCCGATGCCGGTAGGCGAACAGGTGGCCGTACTTTATTGCGGAACACACGCTCTGATGGCCCCGATCAGAATAGACCAGGTCCACGATTTCCGCGATCTGTTCCTGACAAAGATGAGGGCCGACCATTCAGACGTCCTGGATTCTCTCGCAGCAGGCAATATCACCGACTCAGATATCAAGGCCATCGAGAAAACTGCCGCTATCGTCTGTAAGAGTCTTACTGAATAATTATTCGAATGGCAACGCTCAAGGAAACCAAGGCCCGCATCGCTTCTGTCCGGAGTACTCTCAAGATTACTTCGGCGATGAAGCTCGTGGCCTCCGCGAAACTCCGCAAAGCCCAGCAGGCGGCGGAGAACTGCGCGGCCTATGAGCGCGAGCTTGCCGCTATACTCGATGCGATTTCCCTGGCCGGAGGCTCATTGAAGCAGCCGGACTTTGATGAAGATGCCCCTCGTCAGAAGGTGGCGGTCGTGGCATTGAGTTCGAATTCCTCTTTATGCGGCGGATTCAATAACAATGTTATCAAGACGGCCCGCACAGTAGTAGACGAAATAGGCGCTTCAGATGTCGAACTGTACGCTGCCTTCGCAAAAATCGGCTTGAAGTCTGTTCGAGACTACACTGAATTGTCCGCTCATCCTTCGTACTCCGAGGCCGCCGCAATTGCCGATGAGTTGGTAGAAGGATACACTTCAGGACGTTTCTCGAAGGTGATTCTCGTCTGGAACCACTTCATCAATACCGCCAGCCAGAAACCTATAGTCGAAACCTATCTGCCGTTTGAACATAAGGGCGACTCCGGCTCCGTAGAGGACCTCCTCGCCGAATACCTGATAGAGCCGGGACTGAAAGAACTATACTCTGAATTACTCCCGAAGACCCTCCGCCTGCGCATCTATTCCCTGCTGCTGGACAGCGCCGCCGCAGAGCACGCGGCCCGTACAGTAGCGATGCAGACCGCTACCGACAATGGAAACGAAATACTCGAGGAATTAACCCTCGAGTATAACAAAGGTCGGCAAGCCAAGATTACTGCTGAGATACTGGATCTCGCCGGAGGTCAGCAGGATTAATTGACGGTTCCTTCGAGAGGTTTGTATGCCTGCTCGGCTTTGAGATCCTCATAGAACTCACATACGCTCAGCGTCATGTAAGGAGTCAGCCATAGGAAGCCTATACCAAAGGTCAGGCAAGCAAGGATAATCCATCCGAGGAAGCTCAGGCCAAGGACGAAAAAGTCCCATTTGTGGCCTTTCATCATCTTCTCACTGTACTTGATGGCATCATAGGCCGGCATCTCCGGATTCTCTTCGAGGATGAAAGGAGTCATCGCATATGCATAAGCTTTGATGATTCCGGGGACGATGAGAAGTAAGCTCCAAAGACAGATGAAAAGACCCACCAGGAAACAGCCCAATACTTTGTGGAGATAATTCCTATCGAAAGCCTTCTTGAACATACCCTCGATCAAGTTGTCTTGGGTCTGGTCGCGGTCGTAAGCCAGGAACGAATTGTAGAAGGCCACTAAAATGGGGTTAAGGAGGAATATCTCGACTAAGGCTACGACAAATGTCGTTGCCGCAGAAGCGGCGTTAATTGCTATATAAACCAACGTAGCGAGTACAAGCGGAGTCCAATTGAATCTGCATTTTGCCAGCGCGGCGGCTTTAAGTTCTGATCTGGTTCTCATATTCTTGTTATTTAACTCTCAAATTTAGTTATAAATCAGGTATTTCGTACGCTGAGTCTCGAATTTCTCGACATCCGGAGCCCAGCGGGCCTTGATTTCTTCGGCCTTGGCTCCGTTTTCTATCATCTCGCGCACGTAGTCCACGCCGATCAGCAGTTCAAAGAAGCCGTCGCGGCGCCAGAAGTTATCAGGGGCGTTAAGCTTATGGTAAGCGTCGATTATGTAGCGGAGGTCCACTCCCTTGGCGCGGATCTGGTCCTGCGGGATTTCTCGAAGGTCCACTCCCCGGCACTCACGGTCTTTCAAGGGCGGGTTCTTCGCACCAGGCATGCTCACGGGCGTGAAGGCAAAGCCAGTCTCGGGGATGTCGGGATGGCCGTAGACCTCGAACGGGAAGTCCGTTCCACGCCCGAGCGAGAGGGTCGTTCCTTCGAAGAAGCAGGTCGACGGATAGAGGTAGATCGCCTGCATGTCCTTAAGGTTCGGCGAGGGCGCGACCGGCAGCTCGTAGAGCGTATCGTGAGTATAATTGAGGCACGGAATCACGATCAGGTTACACCTGCGTCCGCCGTCCAGCCAGCCTTCGCCCACTATCATCCTGGCGAGCTCGCCGAGCGTCATGCCGTGCATTACCGGGATAGGCAGCGCCCCGACTCCGGACTTATGTTTCATGTCGAGGATTGGGCCGTCGACTGCGAAGCCGTTGGGATTCGGGCGGTCGAGAATGATAACCTGCTTACCTTCGGACGCGCAGACGTTCATCATCCTCATCATCGTGATGTAGTAGGTGTAGAAGCGCGTTCCTACGTCCTGGATGTCGACCAGCAGGACGTCGAAGTCCTCCCCTTCACCGTCATGCCCGACCTGATCGGGCATCTTTTGACCGTACAGCGACACGACCCTGACTCCCGTCTTTGGATCACGTTCGCTTTCGACCTTCTCCCCCGCGTCCGCGGTCCCGCGGAAACCGTGCTCCGGGGAGAATACCACCTCCACGTCCACGTTTTTCGCGAGCAGGACGTCTAGTATATGAGGGCTGTCTGCCTTCGTCCCCGCCAGGCCCGTGTGGTTCGTCAGCAGCGCGACCTTCTGCCCCTCGATCAGCGGCAGGTAGAGTTCCATCTGCTCGTCGCCCATGACGATCTGCTTGTCCGTATGCGTTTTTCCGTCATTTTGCACACCGCACCCCGCAAGCAGCGCCAGCACCACTATGATTGACCATCGTTTCATAGTTCAAAGATAGTGAAAAATACCGAAGTAGAAGGAATGCCCCACGGGGGGCTCAGTCGCTTCGCTCCTTCGTACCCTTCCATCCTATCCTGCGTCATCGCTTCGCGATAACTTGTCTAGGACGGACCCCTACCCTCTTCCCGTGGACCGGGGTGGCCACGCCCCCGTGGGGCATCCCTTCTACTTCAATCAAAAAAGCAAAATATTTTTTGCAGTTGCGAAAAATAGGTGTATATTTGCATCCGCTTCAGACGAAGCGACTATCGTTGGTGCGGTAGTTCAGCTGGTTAGAATGCCGGCCTGTCACGCCGGAGGTCGAGGGTTCGAGTCCCTTCCGCACCGCAAACAAAGAGCCATCCGAAAGGACGGCTCTTTTTGTTTGAAGCGCGGAGCGCTAACGAATATCGAATATTTCGCTGCGCTTGAGCGAAAAGCGGTAGCGGCGAGCGAGGCGCTCAACGTACTTCCAGTACTTCGGGGAATGTCCGTAGAGGGAGACACCGCGGGAGATGTCGTCGCGGATCTGAGCGGCGATTGCGGGTTTCAACGACAAAACCAGCGTTTTATCGCCGCAGGTGAACTCGGCAGAGGGTTCGGCAGAAGACCCCCGATCGCTATCGGGGGTGACAACCCCGTCATTCCCGGCTCCGACCGGGAATCCTGACACAACCGTTATTGCGCCATGGCCCAGAGTAGCACCGGTAGAGATCTGGAGACCGTCGTTCAGGCAACTGACGGGCGGGACGAGGCCGGCGTGGGAGACGATGGTGAGATGATCCGAAAGGCCGAGCGCCCGAAATTCTTCGAGCGCACGGATGCCCATCTTCACTCCGATCAGGGAGTAGATGCCTATGTGGCCGTGGATTTTGTTGGTGAGCCGGACGGCCCGCCACTCACACATTACCATTTTTCTATGGCCTTAATCAGGAAATAACCTCCGACGATCTGGATAAGGATGCCGGGCCAACCGATGCGGGCGTCCTGGAGGGCATGCATAATATTGAAGTCGAGGAAGAACTCGAAGATCATTCCTACAAACTGATATGCGAAAACCGCGAGCACTACGGACCAGATCGTGAACTTCATATGTGAGCCAATGTAACCAGCTGCTATAGCGAGAGTTACGGACTTGACCATAATCGCGGGCAGCGAAGCTACCGGCGGCATACCGAACAGCGCGCAGTTAATCAGCGGAGAAAGAACTGCGGTAAGCAGACCTACCTTCCAGCCGCATTTGAATGCGCCGATAAGGGTAAAGAAATAAATCGGAAGAAACATCAGTCCGCCATTGGGGATGAGGTGGCAGAGCTGAGGGACTACAATATTACCGACTATGAAGATAGCCGCTGCGAGGTAGGTGCGCATCTCCTTGAAGCCGTACTTCTGATGCTGAAGAGCTAGTGTATCCATTGATTTATTTATTGGCAGTACAAAGATATTAAAAATAATGTTATATTTGTGAGAAATTTCTAACTTTTCTTACAAATGCAGGAAAATGACGGCAAATACATCTTCGGCGTAGTGAAGGTGGGAGACAAAGGCCAGATCGTGATACCGCGAGACGCCCGTAAAATCTACGACATCAAACCGGGCGACGCCCTGATTCTTTTGGGAGACCAGAAAGGAATGGCGATGCTCAAAACCGAGATATTCCAAAACGCAATAGATCAGGCCATGGAGGGCCTTACAAAATGAGGAAACATTGGATCGACAATCTGCGCTGGGTGACTGTACTCCTGGTGCTTCTCTATCATGTATTCTATTTCTATAATAACAAAGGGGTTTTCGGCGGTATAGGTGGATTCGGCGACGGCCCTCAATACCAGGACGTTGTGATGTACATCCTCTATTGCTATTCATCCTCGCCGGCATCAGCGCCCGCTATGCCCTCGAGAAGTATCCCGCGAAAGACTGGTTCCGCGCCCGTACCCGTAAACTCATCGTTCCCGGCACTATCGGCCTCCTCGTTTTCCAATGGACGACCGGATATTTCAATACTGTCGTCGCTGCAAGGGCCGGGGTATTCGGCGAGATGCCTCTTATCGCCAGATACTTTATGTGTGCGCTCAGCGGAACTGGCCCGCTGTGGTTCATCCAGACGTTGTGGCTGCTATGCATAGTCCTTCTGATAGTCAGAGCTATCGACAAAAACGACCGCTTCTGGAACTGGTGCGGCAAGGCGAACATAGTCTGGATTATCCTGCTTGGCGTGCTATTCTGGGCAGGAGAGCAGACTTTGATAAAAGACCCTCGCCCCGAGTCATTAGACGGCCTGTATAATCTCTACAAGCCGCTGTTCTATATGGTTCCCTTCCTTCTTGGATACTTCGTTTTCTCCCACGACGAAGTGCAGGAGAAGCTCGGCAAAGTCTGGCTGCCGCTCGTCATTTGCGCCGCCGCTGCCGGAATAGCACTGATCGTGACTACCTTCGGCCAGGACAACACTAGCCCGCAGTATCTTAGAAGCCCTCTGAACTGCCTCTATGGCTGGCTTGCATGCCTTGCGATGATGGCATGGTTCAGAACCAAGTTCGACCGCACCGGCAAGTTCGCCGGTTACATGACCCGCACAAGCTTCGGTCTCTACATTGTTCACTATGTAGTGATCGCCAGCTTCGGTTATATGATGAAGATGTACACCCAGCTTCCGCCGGTAGCGATGTACGTCATTCTGACCGTCGCGGTATTCGGACTATCTCCCCTGCTCTACGAGATCCTGCACCGCATCCCGTTCATCCGCTGGTGCGTCTTCGGAGAGAAGAAATCAGCGGCTTAGCCTGCGGAACTCGCGGCGAGCTGCTCGCATGTCGCGCCTGAATGCAGGGCAAGACTGGAGACGGGCGTAGCTGGCGGCTGCGAGCATACGCGAAGCGTCGACATCGCTCTGCCAGTGGTAGCCCGCAATCACACGGCTTTGCCCCCACTCATAACCGAGCTTGTAGAGTTCATCCTGAGCTGCAGGATTAATCTCGCAAAGCAGTAACGCCATACCCCATCCGCGAACAGTGTGACCGGAGGGGTATGAGCCGTTTGTACGGAGTTCTTCTTCCTCTTCGGGAACCAGCGTCGGCTCGTTAAAGTAAGCGTACGGGCGGGTGCGCATATAAGTGGCCTTGGGTTTTGTGGCGCTCAGGCGTATGGTCTCAACTGCTCTGACTAGAACCTTATGTATGGCCGGAGTCTTCTCCGCGCTGATTTCCATTCCGAATGCACCGCAGAACTGCGCGATCATATCGTCCACCTCATAGACCGCCTCATTGATCGCCTTTCTG
>CAJOJC010000093.1 GCA_905234775.1 uncultured Bacteroidales bacterium
AGGTGTTCATGGCTGGTGAAGCCCCTGCCGAGGAAGAGGGTCGGCTCATTGCCGGGAGCGTATGGCGTACCTGTCGAAGGGTCGACCAGTCTGCCCCAGGGATCGTAGCGATACTGGGCAATGATGTTGGCCCCTGCCGCATCCGTGATGTGAGTTATGCTTCCCAGATAGTCCCTGCCGATATTGTATAAAGTCCAGCTCCCGCTCGGTGCTTTCTGAAGGACCATCGGTGCGGAGTATGCGTCTCCTCCAAGATACAGGCGCTCGGTTACGGAACCATAATAGTCATCGTGTTCATAACGGCCTCCAGCGTATGCCTGCCAGTGAAGCGTGCCGTCGATCCACCGGATGTCTGCAAACACCCTTTCTCCGTCGGCATTATAGTAGAAGTTCGCTTCCGGGTAGTCCATGGTGTTCTCCACTACGTACGAAGGCCTGTCGAAGGAGTTGTACGTGACGGTTCTCTGGCGATAGGACGGCTGGCCCTGTTCGGGGGTAAGGCCCGTTACTTCGTAGGGACTTACTCCGGTTCCTCCACCATAGATGAGCGTTCCAACTCCGTCTATCGATGTGATATTGCCATTGTTGGCGTAGACTATCTGTCTTGTCGTGTTACCCTTCGTGATTTCTGTCAGGCGGTTGAGTCCGTCGTATCCGAAGGTCTCTGTGTAGTTGTACAGGTATCCGCTTCTCTGAAGCAGGTTGCCCTTCTTCGGGTCGAACTGGAAAGAGAAGTTCTGGATATAGCCGCCGTCCATCTTCCTGTACGTGGGCAACCCGAAGGCGGTATAGCCGTACTCGCGGCTTATCCCACCCGTGGTTATCTCAGTAGGCTGGCCCAGGTCGTTTTCGGACACGAGGCTCCAAACGGTTATGCTGTTGCCGCCCGGAGTCCCGGGGATAGTGATCCCGGTATTGTGTCCGTTGGCGTAGGTGTATGTCTCCGTAGTAATGTAACCGGACTGGCTTGTATAGGCGATGCTCGACAGAACGCTGCCCGTACTGTACGTATATGTCTTCTGGAGCCACTTGCCATAAGGGACGGACTCCTTGAAGGTCGCGATCCTGTCGTAACTGTCATAGGTATACTCCTTACTGGTAGAGTTAGTGGAGGAAACGGAGTTCAGCCTGCCGTAGGTATCGTAGGTATTGAGATTCACCTTCACCAACTCATCCAAGCCGTCACCGTCCACATCCACGGCCTCGATAGTCTGGAATCCGCTACCGGTCGTTATGCTCGCATCAGGAGTCGCCCCGTCACGAAGACTGGCAACGAATAGGATTTCCTGATTCGCGGGATACATGCTGCCAAATGTATAGTAGGCAGGTGAAATACTGAGGCTTTCGTAATTTGGATAATAGGGATATATGATAAGCCCGTCATTATATGTTCTGTAAAGGAACTTTCCCCTCTTATAGACCAGGTTGGTATCCCCGGGAGCGAACGTCCCGGAAAACGAGAGGCTGTCATCACGTGTGAGGCACCCCGGCGTCTGAATCTGCTGGTCAGTGTAAGAGTCGTGACGGAACTGAAGCGGACGCAGCGAATCCGTCCCCGACACGCAGTCGACCTGGCTTAGCAACCAGGCACCACCCTTCTGCTCATATGTGAGCGGATACCTGCATATCACCGAGTTCCCGTCCTTTGACGTTATGCTTTTCAAGCGGGACAATTTGTTCGTCTGCTTCCCGGCGTAATACTTAGGGACGTAACTGGCGATGTTGTCATAATCAAACGCTATCTCGCCGTGGTAATTGTCAGACGAATCGTAGCCGTAACGGATGGCATCCAGACGGTGGTTGCCATGATTGGAGTCCTGCTGGTAAACATACGTGACCTTATTGCCATCCAGGTCGGTCATCTCCGTGACTGGATATGTATGGTAGTTATTGGCGACGACATATCCGAAACCATATATAGCCCTCATTCCGTTCGGGTACAGGGCCTCAAACTGGGTAGCATAGCCCATATAGTAAGTCGCGGACACAAGTATATTGCCAGTGGCCGTAACGAAAGGGTAATCGGAACTTGTTTCAGTTTGTGTGTTCGCAATGAGAGGCACTCCGTCCAGGGCAAACGCAGCCTCCTTGTTATATACGTTAGCTCCCTTGGTCTTGTTGTGGTAGTACTTGCTCTTGCTGATCAGGGTTATGCTTGAAATGCCCTGGATGTCCCAGCCGTATCCGACCCAACCGTCGGAAGCCTGGCTGTTGTATCCCAAGGAAACAGATGGAACGAATGTATATCCTGATGCTGTCGGAATCGGTATCTGATAAGTCCTCGCGCCGCTAGGGCTAACACCTTCTTGAAGAGGAATCTCTCCTACTGACCGGGAAGAGTAGTCTACGGGGGCTGTTCTCGGCTCCTCCTGCCTCATCGCTTCAATGGCCCCTTCCTTCTCCGCATGAAGCAGATCCTCGTGGGCCTGCTTTTCCGCCTCCGTGTAGGAAAATGAACGGGGCGAATTATGAGTAGAATCCTGTGCCTTCACTGAATTCTCGCATAGGCAAAGAAATAAACAAGCTAGAAAATAACGAAACAAGGTGGTCTTCATAACCACCAAGATACGTAATTTAATTCAAAATAATGGCAAGCCTTACGAAATCCTCAACACCGAGTTTTTCGGCCCTTAGATCAAAGATGGGGTCGGAAGTGTCTGCGCCTTCTTTGAGCAGCGGCTTCAGGGCGTTGCGAAGGGTCTTGCGGCGCTGGTTGAAGGCAGTCTTGACTACCTGTTTGAAGAGTTTTTCGTCGCAGCCGAGTTCCGTGCGGGAGTTACGCTTAAGCCTGATGACTGCGGACTTGACCTTCGGCGGAGGATTGAAGGCGCCGGGGCCTACGCTCAGGACATACTCAATGTCGTACCAGGCCTGAAGGAGAACCGAAAGGATGCCGTAGGTTTTCGTTCCGGGCGGCTCGGCGATACGGTCTGCGACCTCTTTCTGAATCATACAGACAACCTCAGGGACGAGGTCCTTGTCTTCCAGAATCTTGAAGAAGATTTGCGAGGAGATGTTGTAGGGGAAGTTGCCGATTACGCGGTAGGGTCCGGGGAATATCTTTCGAATGTTGAGTTTAAGGTAGTCTGCTTCCAGCAGCTTACCTTCGAGGCCGGGGAAATGGCGCATAAGGTACTGTACCGACTCGCCGTCTACCTCAACCATCTTGAGATCAATGTCCGGCCGCTCGAGCAGATACTGGGTCAGGACACCCATTCCAGGACCGACCTCGAGGACGTCGCGCGCCCCCTCGCCCAGCGCGTCGACTATTGCCTTCGCTATACGCTGGTCGGTAAGGAAATGTTGGCCGAGGGCCTTTTTTGCTCGTACTTCCGACATGGCTTATACGTTGAAGAGGAAGTGCATGATGTCGCCATCCTGGACTACGTAGTCCTTGCCCTCGACGCCCATCTTTCCGGCCGCGCGGCAGGCGGCTTCGGTCTTGAGCGCGACGAAATCGTCGTACTTGATTACCTCCGCACGGATGAAGCCGCGCTCGAAGTCGGTGTGGATGACGCCTGCCGCGCGGGGCGCTTTGTCGCCTTTGTGGATAGTCCACGCACGGCACTCGTCCGCGCCGGCGGTGAAGAAGGTCTGCAGGCCAAGGAGATGATATGCGCCTTGGATAAGACGGACGACTCCGGACTCTTCCAGGCCCATCTCTTCGAGGAACATCTGCCTTTCTTCGTAGTCCTCAAGTTCGGCGATTTCAGATTCGGTCTTTGCGGAAATGATGAGGATTTCCGCGTTCTCGTCCTTGACCGCTTCGCGGACTGCGTCGACATAGGCATTTCCGTTTACCGCGGAGGCGTCGTCGACGTTGCAAACGTACATAACAGGTTTGTTAGTTAGCAGGAACATGTCGTGCGCCAGGGCCACTTCATCGTCGTTCAGAAGGGCTACGCTACGGCAGGACTTGCCCTGAAGGAGGGCGTCGCGATAGCGAGTCAGGAGGGCCGCTAGTTTCGCAGCCTCTTTGTCTCCGGCCTTCCCTGCTTTTTCGCATTTTGCGAGCCGCGCCTCGACCGTCTCAAGGTCTTTTATCTGGAGTTCGGTGTCGACTACTTCCTTATCGCGCACGGGATCAACCGAGCCGTCGACGTGGACCACGTTTCCGTCGTCGAAGCAGCGCAGGACGTGGAGGATGGAGTCACACTCGCGGATGTTTGCGAGGAACTGGTTGCCGAGGCCTTCGCCTTTGCTGGCGCCCCTGACAAGGCCCGCGATGTCGACTATATCGACGGTTGCGGGGATTGTGCGCTGAGGCTTGCAGATATCGCTCAATACCTCAAGGCGCTTATCCGGTACATTGGTAGATCCGAGGTTCGGCTCAATCGTACAGAACGGGAAATTGGCGCTCTGGGCTTTACCCGAGCTGACGCAGTTGAAAAGGGTGGATTTACCTACGTTCGGAAGTCCGACTATTCCGCATTTAAGAGACATACTTTCTTCGTTTTTGTGCGTGCAAATTTAGGAAATAATCCGCATATTCGCCCTATGAAACTTACTGTGAGACTTCTGGTCCTTCTCGGCTGGGCCATCGTTTTCTGGAATGTCGAGAATTATTTCGAGGACAGCCCTCATTTCAGCGATAAGACGCGGGCGATCGCGAAGGTGGTGATGGCGCTGGCGGACTCCACCGGCGAGCCGCCCGACATAGTCGGGCTGTGCGAGGTGGAGTCCGCC
>CAJOJC010000094.1 GCA_905234775.1 uncultured Bacteroidales bacterium
CCGGGCAGGCCCGAGATAGCCGAAAGGCTGGCCGCCGCCGGGCTCAAGATAGTCGATATCAAGGACCTCGCAGCGAAAGCAAGCTCCATCATCGGAACTCCCGATCCCCTGCCCTTCGGCGATAAGGTGGTCGGAATCGTGATGGATCGCCACGGCAAAGTCCTCGACGAGATTCACAACATAGTCGAGTGATTACCCTCGAACAGCTTTTAGACAGCCGGGACAGGCGTGCGGAGCACCAGCAAGAGTTGCTTCGGGCCTATCCCGGGTGTTCGCTTATATGCCTCACCGTCCAGCTGCCAGGGCCGGTCAAGCGCAGCCGCGAGTCGCTGGTCATAGGCGGAGCGGGGCTGGCAGCTCTTTTGGGAGTGTTCGGTAGCGTTATCCGCCATTCCCATGTCCGCTATCTGGAGACAGGATACGAGGCCTTTATGCTGGTGCCGCTGCCTGCCCTTGAGGTCAAGAAACGCTGCTGTCGGATCGAGGACGAACATCCGCTGGGAAGGCTGATGGACATCGATGTCCTTGGTGCTGTCATGCCCGGCCCCGACCGAGCATCTGAGACCCCCGATCAGGTCGGGGGTGACTTCGCATTATTGGGCCGCGCCGACGTGGGCCTTGAACCGCGCCGCTGCCTCTTATGCGACAACGAAGCGCGGTACTGCATGAGGGCGCATACACACTCTACCGAAGAGTTACTTGCAAAAATTGCTGAAATGGTCGAAGAGTATACGAAATCATAATATTATTCGTATCTTCGCCTTGTATTTCATAAGTGGGTCATACCGGGAGTATTGGGAAGCCTGCAGAAATGGAAACTATCGCAGAACAGGAAATACAGGAGATACCGCTTACATCTCCTTTCTTTCGCGCAAAAGTAGCGCGTTTTCTCGAGGACAACGGTCTCCGGCCGGAAGTCCTTGTTTCTTATTATACGATCCAGTCTCCTTCCGGTGAAATCCTCGCCGGGGCGGGCCTGGACGGCGATATAATAAAGTGTGTCGCGGTTTCCAGCGCTCTTCGCTCAGAAGGCCTTCTGACTCCCCTTCTCTCACACGTTATTT
Organism: uncultured Bacteroidales bacterium; assembly: GCA_905234775.1. The sequence goes on from CAJOJC010000094.1 coordinate 1,065, forward strand.
CCGAAGCGGCCGCCAAGGGCATTCTCAATCTCAAGGTATTTACCAAGCCCGAATATCGAGCCATTTTCGAAAGCCTTGGATTCAAGTTACTGGCATCTGCTCCGCTTGCCATCCTGATGGAAAACGGCCGCGGACTGGAAGAATACTGCTCGTATCTTCGTAAGCACCAGGCTCCCGGGGTTATTATAATGAACGCAAACCCCTTTACTCTGGGGCACAGATATCTGATAAGTCAGGCCCTCAACAAGTCGAAGAATCTCGCGATTATTCCCGTCCGCGAAGACCTCTCCTCCTTCCCCTACTCCGAGCGTTTCGAGATGATACGCCGCGGCTGCGAGGGACTGGCCAGCGTTGTGGAAGGATCAGCTTATCAGATTTCTTCAGCGACTTTCCCCACCTATTTTTTGAAAGATTTATCTGACGCATCCGAGACGCAGATGCGTCTGGACATAGATCTCTTCGGACGTCATATAGCTCCTGCGCTAGGCGCATCCATCCGTTTTGTGGGCGCAGAACCTTCAGATCCGCTTACGGAGCGTTACAATCAGCTGATGAAGGAGTTGCTCCCACGCTACAAGGTGATGGTAGTGGAACTGCCCAGGAAGACAGACCACGGAAAGCCCGTTAGCGCAGCGCGCGTGCGCGAGGCGCTGGAGGGCGGCGACTTTGAGTCGGCGGCGGCGCTGACGCCGGCCTCGACTCACCCCTACCTTCTCGCAGCCCTCGCCGAGCGCGCCTTGCACCTCGAACTCGATACCCCGCTGAAGCCCGGTCTGGTCGGGCCCGATTCCAATGGGGCCCACTCCGACATGGACTACGCTATGATGCTCCGCAGCATCCGCGCCCTGAGGCCGTTCTGGGCCCGTATGGCCATGGCCCCCGACGCCGACACTCTTCGCGGGCTGGGGATCGAGGCCGAGGAGGCGATGCTCGCCGCAACCGGCGGAGTCAACACCCACCGCGGCGCCATCTTCGCCCTCGGCCTCGCCCTGAACGCCCGCGCAGACAGCAGCAGAATCTCCGCGCTCGCGGAGCAGATCTGCGCCGGGAATCGCAGCCTTGGCGCCAGACAAATGGCTCTGGACGGCTATAAGCCGCTTTTCGAAGACTGGCTGCCCTATTACAGAAGTCTCGATCAGGACGAATACCGGATTCAGAAGACTCTGATCCGCATAATGTCTACCCTCGACGACACCTGCATCATCCACCGCGTAGGCTACGAGCGCGCCCAACAGGTAAAAGCAGAAGCGGCGAAGATTGCCGATCAGCTCGGCAATGACGCCAAGCCGGACACAGACAATGGCGCCAAGCCGGACACAGGCAATGACTCCATGCCGGACACAGGCAATGACGCCAAGCCAGGCTCGATCAACAGCGTCATGCCCGACGCTATCGGGCATCTTTGCGCCCAGTACGCTGCGGAAGGGATTTCCCCCGGCGGGGCGGCAGATATGCTTGCATTGACAATTTTTATCAACTCAATACTAAAAACCAATTAACTTATCATGGTAGAACTTATCGAACACGGTGTTTATCTTCTGGACGGCAAGACCGTCGCAGAATCCGCTCCTCTGTCGCCCGACGAGGCACGCGAAAACACCATCGCCTACGGAATTCTGAGATCGCACGACGTAGACGGATCCAAAGGCAAAAAACTCCGCATCAGATTCGATGCGATGGCATCCCACGACATTACTTACGTAGGAATCATCCAGACCGCACGCGCCAGCGGCCTTGACACCTTCCCCATCCCCTACGCAATGACCAACTGCCACAACTCGCTCTGCGCAGTGGGCGGCACCATCAATGAAGACGACCATGTCTTCGGTCTTAGCGCAGCGAAGAAGTACGGCGGTATCTATGTGCCTGCCAACCAGGCAGTTATCCACCAGTACGTAAGGGAGAAACTCGCCGGATGCGGACGCATGGTCCTCGGTTCCGACTCCCACACCCGCTACGGCTCACTGGGCTGCATGGGTGTAGGCGAAGGCGGCGGAGAGCTCGTAAAACAGCTCCTCAAGAACACCTGGGACATCAATGCTCCCGAGGTGGTTCTCGTCTGGCTTGAAGGTAAACCCAAGCATGGAGTAGGTCCCCACGACGTTGCTATCAGCCTCGTAAAAGCAGTCTTCGAGTCCGGCTTTGTAAAGAATAAGGTTCTCGAATTCGCAGGCCCCGGAGTTAAGGAACTTCCGATCGACTTCCGTAATGGAATCGACGTAATGACTACCGAAACTACCTGCCTCAGTTCGATCTGGATCACCGACGAAAAAGTCAAGGAACACTACACGATGCACGAGCGTCCGGAAGCTTACAAGAAACTCGAGCCCGGAAAGGTCGCTTACTACGACAGCATGATCCGCATCGATCTTTCCAGCCAGGAGTGTATGATAGCTCTCCCCTTCCACCCTTCAAACGCTTACACCATCCACGAGCTTCAGGCCAACCCCGAGGCTATCCTGAAGGCAGTCGAGGAAGATACCCGCAAGCGTTTCGGCGACAAGGTCAGCGTAGATCTTGTATCAAAGATCAAGAACGGAAAGGTAGTAGCAGACCAGGCCCTTATCGCCGGCTGCTCCGGAGGTACCTACGACAACCTCTCCGAGGCCGCATCCATCCTTAAGGGAAAGACTATCGGCAACGACTACTTCACTATGAGCTGCTACCCTCAGTCTACCCCCGTTTATCTCGCAACTACCCGCAACCATATCGCTGAGGAACTCCTCGAAGCCGGCGTGGTCATCAAACCCGCATTCTGCGGCCCTTGCTTCGGCGCCGGCGACGTACCCGCCAACAACGGCTTCTCCATCCGCCACACTACCCGCAACTTCCCCAACCGCGAAGGCTCCAAGCCCGGCCAGGGTCAGATTTCGCTCGTATCGCTGATGGACGCACGTTCGATCGCCGCTACCGCAGCAAACGGCGGAGTTCTTACCGCAGCTACCGACATCGAGTACGAAGACACCCACAAGCCTTACAGCTTCGACGGCCGCATCTACAAGAGCCGCTGCTATGAAGGCTTCGGGAAGGCCGATCTGAGCGTCGAGCTCCGCTATGGTCCAAATATCAAGGACTGGCCCAAGATGTATGAGATGCAGGAGAACATGCTCCTCGAACTCGCCGCGGTCATCCATGACCCCGTAACCACTACCGACGAACTCATCCCTTCGGGCGAGACCTCCAGCTACCGTTCGAACCCCCTGAAACTCAGCGAGTTCGCTCTTAGCAGAAGGGCGCCCGAGTACGTAGGTCTCTCGAAGGCCATCCAGGCCCAGGATCTCGACCGCAGGGCCGGCAAGATTTCCGATAAGCTGGCCGCGGCCCTGAAGGCGGTCGGAGCAAGCGCCTCCAACACCTCCCTCGGCTCATGCGTCTTCGCCAATAAGCCCGGCGACGGCTCCGCCCGCGAGCAGGCCGCTTCCTGCCAAAAGGTGCTCGGCGGCGACGCCAACATCTGCTTCGAGTACGCTACGAAGCGCTACCGCTCGAACTGCATCAACTGGGGTATCGTGCCCTTCACTATCGCTCCCGACACGGCCTTCGATTA
>CAJOJC010000095.1 GCA_905234775.1 uncultured Bacteroidales bacterium
CGCGAACTGCTGGATGTTCCCGCCCCACTCACTCAAAATCAAAATGTCAATGAACTTGAATTAAACTTTTAAACCAAAATTTATCGCATCAGTAGTAATGTAGAATTATTCTTCACGACTCTATGGACACGTATTAACCCGGTCTTTCTATGTGCTATCCAGCGTGGGATGAATGATTTCCGTCGTTGCAGGCTTGATGGTACATGTCTGACTGCTCACGAGGTGAGTATACTGCACGATATAAGTAGAGATTGGCTTGTGGCTTCACTCAAATCGTCAGATGCGACTAGATAGATAGTTGTGACTCATCATTGTCCGACAGAACGAAAGGAATTTAATAAGTACCCAGGAGGGCCTTTAAATTCGGCATTTCAAGTGAATCTCGATTCTTTCATAGAACAATCTGGTGCCGATTATTGGATTTATGGCCACACTCATTATGCTGGCGGTAGTGGAACAGTCATTGGCAAGACAAAGTTAATTTGCAACCAAATGGGCTATGTGAATTATGGTGAGGATGGTGATTATGTGAGTGATATGGTAATAGAGGTTTAAATGTATGAGGAGAGAGTTATGACACTGGAATATATTCAGAAGACTACGGAGTATCAGGTCTTTGAGAGGAAAAGCGCCAAGATTGATGCAAAAGCTCTGGCGGTATCGCTTATTGCCTTTGCAAATGCTGATGGAGGTACAGTCGCTATAGGAGTAGAGGATGATGGTGAACTGACAGGGGTAGATGGAGCGCAAAAACATCTTAATGATTTGTTGCGGGCCGGCTTGGATTATTGTGAGCCTTCACTCTTGACTACTCAGGAGTATATGGAAGTCATTGATTCAAAAGGACGTAAAAACCATATTGTATTGATGCGGGTTTCCCCGAGTATGAAAGTTCACGCCAACCAAGCTGATGAGGTATATTATAGAGTTGGGGATAAATCGAAGAAGATGAACTTTGCTCAACGCACCCATTTAATGTATGCGAAGGGGGAGAAATATTTCGAGAATGCTCCGGTTCACGACGCTAAGATGGATGATCTCGATATGGGTTTAGTAGATGATTATACAAAGAGACTTAATTATAATAAAGGAGCCGAGTCCTTTATTCGAGAGAATGGATTCGTTACCAAAATCGAAGATTTTCATGGTCAAACCAGAACATATTTGACTAGCGCGGCCATTCTATTATTTGCCAAGAATCCACAACGATTTTTCCCAAGGGCCAGAGTCAGAATAATACGGTATGAGGGGACGGAGGCTAAAGTAGGACGAGAAATGAACGTGATAAAAGACGTCTCGTTTGAAGGCCCCATTCGAGATCTAACAAGACAAGTGCTAGACTATGTTAGAACACAGGTTAAGGAACATACATACTTGGGAGCAGATGGGTTCTTCAGAACAGATGAGCAATATCCTGAATTTTGTTGGACCGAGGTCTGTGTTAATGCAATTTGCCACAGAGATTATAGCATTATGGGCACTGATATACAGGTTAAGATTTTTGACGATCATATTACTGTGGATAGTCCTGGCATATTACCAGGTCTTGTCAGGCCCAATAATATCCGACATACTCACTTCTCAAGAAATCCAAAGATTGCATATTATATGCACGCATATGAGCTGGTAAAAGAATTCGGTGAAGGTGTGGATAGAATGTATCGAGAAATGGCCGCGGTCGGTTCCCCCGCCCCAGAGATTAAGCAGGAGGACTTTATGGTTTATGCGACTATACGTGAAAAAAATATGGCCATAAGGGGAATAAATGAGGGAATAAATGAGGGAATAAATGAGGGAATAAATGAGGGAATAAAAAAGAGACTATCGGCAACATATAATATTATAAAGACCCATCCCGGGTGCAACGTCCCCCTGATTGCTAAAGAGACTGGTATCCCAATTAAGACGATAGAACGCCATGTGCGAGAACTTATGGCAAATAAAAAGATAATACATCGCGGTAGTAATAAGGATGGGGGATACTATGCGCAGTAGTAATTAATCACATATAATAATAGCATTTGTGTGATATCGCTCGTTAGAGCAACGCTTGATGATGTAGTGGGAGGCGCGGCGGGAGCCGAGGGCTTTGACGAAGATCTTCTTAATTCGGGAGACGTTGGAGTAAAAGACTATTCTGGACTCGGCGCAAAGCGACTCTAACGCCCTCTCTTGTGTCTCTCGGCTCTCATAGCGGGATTCCTGCGCATAGATCTGACACAATTCTTTCCAGTGATAAAGCAAGTTGTCTGATTGAATCCCCTCCGGGTGCGAAAGAAATAGTCGGTACAGAGTGCGTTCAGTTGGGTTGAGATAAATGGACACGCCTTCATCAGGCAGTTCAATATGTCCCCGTCGTTCCCTAAACCGTACTGGATATGTCTTCTTTCGTACCATTTTATTCGCGAATAACGAAAGAAATAGCCGTGTAAAAAAGTGTTTACACGGCTATTAATTGTAAGAATCCCGGATGGCCGGGTAGAAGAATAATCTAGTACATCTGTACGGTAGAGATTACCGGGAACCACTCAGTCCAGTAGTCTTCCACTTCGTCGACCATGTCGATATGGGTACTGGCTTCGACGAGGATGGGACGGAGATGGCCGGTCTTGTTTGCCGGGATAGTGACGTAGAATGTGTAGATTCTGGCGTCTTCGCCCGGATCGTACTCGCTGTGGACATCGTCAGGCTCGAGGGCTTCGGTAGCTACGCCGTCGATGATAAGACGGTAGACGAAGTCGAACTTGCGGGTGATGTTCTTGGTCTCGTACCAGACGTACTTATACTGTACCGGGAACTGGCCGCCGAGTGCTGAGATTGTCCAATCGATAGTGTCATCGTAGAATGCGGGCTCCTCATAGTCGTAGTCGCCGCAAGATGACAGCATGCCAAGAGCAAGAGTCAAGGCTGCAACAATGGAAAAAAATCTTTTCATATCTAAAATTTTAATTTTCACTAGTCAAAAATCAGGCCTAGAACAGGACAGTCACTCCTGCCATCACGATGGAAACCATCGACATCAGCTTAATCAAAATATTCAGCGAAGGCCCGGAGGTATCCTTGAACGGGTCGCCTACGGTATCTCCTACCACAGTAGCGTGATGAGAAGGGGAGTTCTTGCCTCCGAAGTGGCCTTCCTCTACGAACTTCTTCGCATTGTCCCAGGCACCGCCCGAGTTGGCGAGGAAGATAGCGAGAACGAAGCCCGCTCCGAGGCCTCCGGTAAGAAGTCCGATAACGCCTGCAGGGCCGAGAAGGATACCTACGAGCATCGGAACTACGATAGCAAGAACTGAAGGAAAGATCATCTCGTGCTGAGCTGCCTTTGTCGAAATCCTGACACAGTTAGTGTAGTCCGGGCGCTGCTTTCCTTCGAGGATGCCGGCGATCTCGCGGAACTGCCTGCGGATCTCTACGACCATCTTCTCTGCCGCACGTCCAACTGCGTTCATAGTAAGTCCGCAGAACAGGAACGCCATCATAGAGCCGATGAAAACGCCTACCAGAACCTTCGGGTTCATAAGGCTGATGTCGTAGTAATTAACTATATCGGTGATCGAAGCGTTAACGGTCTCTACGAGGTGGTCGCCGACCTGGATAGCAGTCTTTCCGATATGCCCAAGGCCGATCTTGATCTCCTCGATATACGAGGCGAGGAGGGCGAGGGCGGTGAGGGCGGCGGAACCGATGGCGAAGCCTTTACCCGTCGCGGCCGTGGTGTTTCCGAGCGAATCGAGGATATCGGTCTTTTCGCGGACCGACGGGTCAAGCTCGCTCATCTGGGCATTGCCGCCCGCATTGTCGGCGATGGGGCCGTATGCGTCGGTGGCGAGGGTGATGCCCAGGGTCGAGAGCATGCCCACGGCGGCAATCGAGATGCCGTAGAGACCGAGGCTCAGGGTGTCCGCGCTGAAGTGGAATCCGGTCGCGAAGCCGTAAGCCAGCAGAATTGCGCATGCGATGGTGATGACCGGGATGGCGGTCGAGATCATTCCAAGTCCCACGCCGCCGATAATCACGGTCGCGGGGCCGGTCTGCGAGCTCTCAGCGAGCTTCTGGGTCGGCTTGTAAGAGTGTGAGGTGTAGTATTCGGTGACCTTGCCGATGATAACGCCGGCGAGCAGACCGCTGATCACGGACAGCGACAGGCGCCACCACTCAGGAAGCCCGTTCTCCGCCTTGAAGCCGAGCAGGTAGAAGACTCCGAAGGTCAGCGCGCCGATGAGGATGGCGGCCAGGTTCGTTCCCACGGACAGCGACTTCAGGAGGTCCTTGAGCGACGCGCCCTCTTTCGTGCGGACTGCAAAAATACCGATGACCGAAAGGACCACGCCGATCGCAGCGATGAGCATCGGGGCCATGATCGCCCTTATCTGAACGGCCGTGCCTGCGCTGAAGAACGCCGAGGCGCCCAATCGAGCCGCAGTAGCTCTCGTACAGATCCGCGCCCATTCCGGCGACATCGCCTACGTTGTCTCCGACATTGTCCGCGATGGTCGCGGGGTTGCGCGGATCATCCTCGGGGATGTCCTGCTCCACCTTTCCAACGATGTCAGCGCCTACGTCGGCGGCCTTAGTATAGATACCGCCGCCTACGCGCGCAAACAGCGCCTGGGTCGATGCACCCATGCCGAATGTGAGCATGGTGGTGGTAATCACGACGAGCGTCTGGGCCTCGCTGGCCTCATGGACGAACGCGTTCAGCACGATCCACCAGATCGAAATATCCAGCAGGCCGAGGCCCACGACGGTCAGACCCATCACGGCGCCGCTTCTGAACGCGAGCTTAAGGCCGCTGTTCAGCGAGCGCTGGGTGGCGTTGGCCGTCCTTGCCGAGGCATATGTTGCTGTACGCATACCTACGTATCCTGCCAGACCGGAGAAGAAACCGCCGGTAAGGAATGCGAACGGTACCCAGGGGTTCTGGATATGGAGGCCATAGGCCAGAAATGCGAACAGAACCGCAAGGATAATGAATACGATAATAACTACTTTGTACTGCTGCTTCAGATAGGCCATCGCGCCCTCACGGACGTACTGGGCTATCTCTCTCATAGTCGGGGTGCCTTCGTCTTCCTTCTTCATCTGCTTGAAGAAGATGTACGCAAACACTAGCGCGACGATCGATGCAATAGGCACCAGATAAAACAAATTCATACTTAAACTACTTAATACAGGCCGCAAATATAGCAATTATATTGTTATATTTGTTCTACTATGGCTTTGGAGATCGAAAGGAAGTTCCTGGTAGCAGGGGAGTACAAGTCCCTCGCGAGCGACTCGGTGCGTATTGTTCAGGGATATCTGAACTCCGCCTCCGGCAGAACAGTCCGCGTCCGTATTCGCGGCGACAAAGGTTACCTAACCGTGAAGGGCCCCGCAACCTCTGCACCGGCTAACCCCCAGCTATCCGTCATGGCCGACCCCGATCGGCCATCTGGGTTCACTCGTTTCGAATGGGAGATCGAAATTCCGGCGGCGGACGCCCGCGCCCTTCTGGAACTTTGCGAGCCCGGCGTTATCGACAAAACCCGCTGGCTGATTGCCGCGGGCGACGGCATCCATACCTGGGAAGTGGATGAATTCCATGGCGAAAACGACGGTCTCGTAGTCGCTGAGATCGAACTTCGCTCCGAATCTGACTCCTTCGAGCGCCCCTCCTGGCTCGGCCCCGAAGTCACAGGCGACCGTCGCTACTATAACTCTCAACTCACCCAGCATCCCTTCTCCTCCTGGGACAAGCGATAACGCGTTTCTTCGCTCCGCGTGGCGATTCGCACCACAAAACTGTCGCGTAAGGAGACTAATTTTGAAGAAAAATCACACACCATGAAATCTTTCAAATTAGTCTTACTTGCAGCGGTGCTAATTGGTGCTGCGGCATGTTCCGAGGGAGGGAAACTCGCCCCGGATAAGAAATACGGTTTTAAATATCCCACTAACTGTGTAGGAGATAAGGCTGTCTGGTGGGAGATGCACGAAAACCGCATCTGCGAAGAACCGGTAATCTCTACCCAACAGGATGGTGATTATTACTACTGCATTTCGTACCAGGTTAAATTGGATCTGCGTAATTGCGGATTCCTCGCCATCAACGACTATTTCAATCAGTTATTCGCTGCCGGTTATCAGTATTGGGAATACACTCCTCAAAAAATGGAAGACTTTTTTGATGAGAGCTTACATTTCATCAACTGTGATTTGCTGCAACAAGCCGAACCTTATGAGACCTGGGGAGTAACGGCATACAAGACGGGTTGGGATATTTCCTTGTCCGGAAGCAGACGCGATGTCCACAACGATGATAATCCCTCCCTTATCATCATCTACAGATACTACCACACCAACCCCGACGCATTGTAATAGCGTATTAATCTAGGATTTGCCCGGCGGCGTTCTTTGTGTCTACCTTCTCGATAATGCGCTCGAGGATGCCGTTTTCATCGAAAATGAAAGTTCTGCGAAGGGTGCCGAGAGTCGTTTTCCCATACATCTTCTTCTCGCCCCATGCCCCGAGGTCACCGGCGACCGCCGCTACTACAACTCTATGCTCACCCTTCACCCCTTCTGTACCTGGCCCTCCCGCTGATCCCAGTTGACCTCCCGTTGACCATCACTCCAACCACCTCTGACTTTCCGCCAGACCCCTCAGGCGTAGTCTCCCTGCTTTTTTCGCGCAGGGAAACTACGTTTTCCCGGGTTTTTGTAGTCTCCCTGTCATTAAATTGCATGGAGACTACGCTGTTTTTCTCATACAATCTCTTTTTGCTATATTTGTTAGAAATAACAGTCCATTTATGTTCAAGAGTTACATCGTATCCATTATAGGCTTCCTACTGGGAGTAGGAGTGATTGTCTACGCTCAACTGTATACAAAAGCCTATTCGAATGAAGATCTGAAGCAGGGATATTCGTTCAACGCCGCCAGCATCGAGCAAAAACTCCTAGGAAAAACCCTGGAGGAGGTCTCTGAAAGGTATCTTGCGCCCGAATCTCTCAAAAAACAGAAGGGTAAAGGCAATATGGTCGCCCGCTATGAGAATATCAAGATCTTCACCCGCGGAGAGAAAACCATAATTGAAGGGATGGACATCACCTACAAAAACGGTGTCGCCGCGTCGATCAAATACGATGAGCCCAGAAAGAATAAGGATGCGATCTTCGCCAACTACTCCCCGCTGGCCTTCTTCTTTATGGACAAAGAGTTCCTGACAAAAGATCAGGAAGTCATCAATACGAAAAAAGCCGAGAAGTGGCAGATCCCGCTGCTGATTCTGCTTCTGGTGTTTCTCGTGAACATTCCTTTCCTGCTGTCCTGGCCCCTGGCGACCCTGATGGCAAAAAAGATAGGCGGCGGCGTTTCTGTATTCCTGGCCCTGGTCCTTTGGCTTGCCCTTTACTGGATTTATCTTGGAATCGCCGCTTATGCGATCGGGACCGCGATGATATTCCTCATCCTCGGTGGAGTATGGATCCTCATCGCTCTCGGAGCCTTCACCCGCGCGACCAGGCCCGTGTACACGGCTCCTTCTGGCTACGATCCCTCGAGTTACGACTCTTCCTACGACACTTTGGGTTCCTCCTCAGGTCCTTCGCCCTCATACCAGCCTCCGCTCCAGCCTAAGACAGACGATCCCGCGGTTCAGCATCTTCAGAATCTTGCCGCGCTTCTTTCTCTCTCATATGCCGACAAACTCCCCGTAGATGCGAAAACTGCTTTAATCGGCGATATCGCAACCCGTGAACAAGTCGATATCGAGTCGTTCAAATATGCGATGAACAATATCAGCCTGGAGGCCCCGAAACACGTCTCCGGCCAGCGAAAGATGCAGTTTATCGATGATATCGCGACTATCGTGGCCTGCGAGGCAACAATCTCCCAAAAGTTCTTTGGAGCTGCTGTTATAATAGCTGATCACTATGGTCTTGAGTCCAATCAGTTCCTCGGACGACTCAAGGCAATCGCAAAGATGAAATATCAGCGCGATTTCCCTGGAGATTATACCGTTATAGACAATCAGTAGCATATGATGCGCTCGATAATGAGCCACGAGTCGATGCTGGCCGCCGTAAAGAAGAACGGAATCATTCCGTTCTTCAAGGTAGGCGTGCCCGGCTGGTCGATCGAGGAGCAGACCGCGCCCGGATACTGGTTCTGGGAGGATGAGGCCGAGTCGCTGGGGCCGTGGGACTGGAAGGTCGACGTGGTCCAGAGCGGGGAGATCGCCTACGGCAAGTTCCTCGGCGGGAAGGCCGCGTTCGCCACGGTCGATTTCTACCGTGAGCTGATGAACTGGCGCCGCTCGCTGCCGAAGTACCAGGTCGCTGGCGGCCGGGCGGGGGTGGACGCTGAAAATGCTGCCCACGGCCGGGCGTGCGTAAAGGCCGAGCGAATCGCGCTCAACCGCAAGCAGACCACGGGCGAAAAGACCATGGGCG
>CAJOJC010000096.1 GCA_905234775.1 uncultured Bacteroidales bacterium
TAGACTCCTATTCCAAGTACCTCGAGTACCCTGAGATCATCGCCTACCTCGACGAAAAGGTCGAGAAGGGCTGGGTAGACCTCGTCATCAAGGCCAAGAACTGCGTCCGCAGGGGCCGTGAGATGAAGGATCAGATCGACATCCTCGGAGACGACGGAGTGCCGATGAATTACCATATCGACTTCTGGAAGAGCGAGATGATCGACTTCGCTTTCCTCCAGCAGGACGCATTCGACGACGTAGACGCCCTCTGCCCGCTCGAGCGCCAGAAGTATATGCTCAACCTCATTATGGACATCTGCTCTCGCGACTTCGATTTCGAAGACTACGAGCAGTGCCGCGACTACTTCAAGAACCTTATCAACAACCTCCGTCAGATGAACTACACGGGCTTCCAGTCCAAGGAATTCGACGCATACAGGGAAAAGATCAATAAACTCCTCGAAAGCAATGGCAAGTAAAGCATATCAGAAAATCTACACCCATCTTGAGGCCATCACAAAAGCGACTGTATCGCTCAAGGCCGGCGGTGTTTCCAATGACGAACTTGCAACCGTTGCAGGACGTCTCGCCCAGGTTGTGAAGATCAAGGGTGACCTCGTCACCATGCAGGTCTTCGCCGGTACTGAAGGCATCCCTACGGATGCCGAAGTAACTTTCTTCGGAGCTCCTCCTACCCTCAAGGTCAGCGAGCAGCTTTCCGGACGCTTCTTCAACGCCTATGGCCAGCCTATCGACGGCGGTCCGGAGGTGGAAGGCGAGGAGCGCCAGGTAGGCGGCCCTTCAGTTAACCCTTACAAGCGTCGTCAGCCCAGTGAACTGATCCCTACCGGTATTGCCGGTATCGACCTCAACAATACCCTGGTCTCCGGCCAGAAAATTCCTTTCTTCGCCGATCCGGACCAGCCTTACAATAAGGTTATGGCTGACGTAGCCCTTCGCGCCGATGTAGACAAGATCATCCTCGGCGGAATGGGACTTACCAACGACGACTATCTGTTCTTCCGCCACGAATTCGAGAATGCCGGCGCCCTGGACAGGATCGTCTCCTTCGTCAATACTACCGAAGAGCCCCCGGTAGAGCGCCTGCTCATCCCGGATATGACTCTTGCGGCCGCAGAATACTTCGCAGTAGACAAGAATGAGAAGGTGCTCGTTCTTCTTACGGACATGACACTTTATGCCGACGCCCTCTCGATCGTGTCGAACCGTATGGACCAGATCCCTTCGAAGGACTCTATGCCGGGTTCGCTGTATTCAGACCTCGCAAAGATTTACGAAAAGGCTGTTCAGCTCCCTTCGGGCGGTTCAATCACCATCATCGCGGTTACCACCCTTAACGACGGTGATATCACCCACGCTATCCCGGACAACACCGGTTACATTACAGAAGGTCAGCTGTACCTCCGCGCGGATACAGATTCCGGAAAGGTCATCGTGGACCCGTTCCGTTCGCTGTCCCGTCTGAAACAGCTCGTCCAGGGCAAGAAGACCCGCGAAGACCACTCCCAGGTGATGAACGCCGGAGTACGTCTCTACGCAGACGCCCAGAACGCAAAGACCAAACTCGAGAACGGTTTCGACCTCTCGGACTACGATCTTCGCTGCCTCGACTACGCGAAGGAGTATGCGACCCGCCTGCTCTCGATCGATGTCAACATCAAGATCGACGAGATGCTCGACACGGCATGGGAGCTCTTCGGAAAATACTTCAAACCGGAAGAAACAGGCCTCAAGCAGGCTATGATTGATAAATACTGGAAAGCCTGATGGCAATCAAGTTTCAATACAATAAAACTTCCCTGACCAGCCTCGGAAAGCAGCTGAAGGTACGTCAGAAGGCCCTCCCTACCCTTAAGAACAAGGAGTCGGCCCTTCGCGTCAGCGTCATTGCGGCCAAGGCGGAAGCGGACAGACTCGAGGCCGAAGTGACTGCGGCGCTTCAGAGATATGATTATCTCGCTGCGCTCTGGAACGAATTCGAGCCCGGGCTTATCCGTATCGTGGATATAAAGCTCCGCACCGTAAAGGTAGCCGGAGTGAAGATCCCCGCCCTGGACGACATCGAGTATGAGCTGAAGCCCTTCAACGCCTTTACAAAGCCCGCGTGGTATGCAGACGGGGTCCGGATTCTGAAGGACATCACCCGCCTGGGCATCACCTCCGAGATTTACGAGCAGAGGCGCAAGATCCTGGACTACCAGCGCAAGAAGACTACCCAGAAGGTTAATCTCTACGAGAAAGTCCAGATCCCCGGCTATCAGGAAGCCATACGTAAGATCAAACGTTATATGGAAGACGAGGAGAACCTCAGCAAGGCTTCTTCGAAGATTGTAAAGACCCGTCATGCCGCAGAAGAAGAGGAGGAAGCAGCCGTATGATTACTCCGATGACAAGATACGACTTCATCCTGCTCAGCAGCGGGACTGAAGCTTTCCTCGAAAAGATCCAGAGTCTGGGAGTGGTCGACATCACCCGTTCAGTGAAGCCTGTCGACAGTACTTCCGGCGCCCTGTTCGATAAGATTACCGCCCTCAAGGCGGAAATCTCCGACATCGAGAAGGGATCGGACGCCCATCTTTCCGCTCTTTCAGCCCGCCGCTCAGAACTCGAGAAAGAGGCTGCGACCGCGGAAATCTGGGGCGCCTTCGACTCCAAGGCCGTCTCCGACCTTGAGTCGCGTGGGCTCAAACTCAACTTCTACAGCGTTCAGTCGAAGAAATTCGATCCCGAATGGGAGCAGCAGTATCCTATTCAGGTTATAGCAGAACAGAAAGGTTATACCTATTTCGTGGTTGTCGGCGCAGAAGACTTCCCGCTCAAGGCCCTCCCCGCTCCCTCCAGGAGCAGCGAAGACGTCCGGGCTGAAATCGCAGGGCTTGACTCCGAGATAGAAGAATACCGTAAGACCCTGGCGGATCGCTCCTCCGAGCTCCCCGGCCTCAGGGCCCGACTTGAGGAACTCACATCCGAACTCGACCGCTATCTTGCGGGCGCAGCTACCGAAAGTGCGGCAGAAGATCACCTGACTCTCGTCACATGCTTCGCTCCCAGCGAGAAGGACGAGGAACTCAGGGCCGAATTCGCAGATCTCGATGCTTACTTTACATGGAGTAGCGCGACCCTGGAAGATAACCCTCCCATCAAACTGAAGAACAACAAGTTCGTCCAGATGTTCGAGGTCCTTACCGACATGTACGGCCGTCCGGCTTACAATGGTTTCGATCCCACCCCCTACATCTCCATCTTCTTCCTGCTGTTCTTCGCCATGTGTATGGGCGACGCCGGATACGGTATCATCCTCATTATCATAGGCTTACTCCTCAGGAAGGTGAAGAGTTTCGCATCCCTTGCCCCTCTGGTCGTCACCCTCGGCGGCGCGACCGTAGTGGTGGGATTCTTCTTCCACACCTTCTTCTCGATGGACATCAGCAGCTGGGCGATCATCCCCGATGCCCTCAAGAGCATTATGGTGCCCGCGAAGGTGGCGACCTACGATGGCACGATGGTGCTGGCACTAGCGGTGGGTATAGTCCACCTCTGCCTGGCCATGATAGTGAAGACGGTCTATGCAACGAAGAACCAGGGCTTCCTCAATAGCCTTGGAGTCTGGGGATGGACGCTGCTCATAGTGGGTGGAGTTGTGGTCGCTATGATCGCGCTCATGGGCGTAATCGACGCCGCTCTCACCAAAATAATAGTGATAGTTCTCGGAGTCCTCTCCGGACTGGGCATCTTCCTCCTGAACAACCTCCACCGCAATCCCCTGCTCAATATCGGCTCCGGACTGTGGGAGGCCTACAATACCGCGACCGGAGTGCTCGGCGACGTCCTGAGCTACCTCCGTCTCTACGCCCTCGGCCTTGCGGGCAGCATGCTCGGCTTCGCCTTCAACGATCTGGCGAAGATGGCCCTCGGCGACGGCGGCGTTGGCGGATGGATCGCCTTCATCCTTATTGTGGTAATTGGCCACACCCTCAACCTTGCGATGGCAGCCCTCGGCGCCTTCGTCCACCCTCTCCGACTCAACTTCCTCGAGTTCTTCAAGAATTCAGGCTATGAGGGAGTCGGACGCAACTACAACCCTTTGAAGAAAAACAATTAACAATTAAAAACTTATAAAATTATGCTTCAACTTATTCTCGGTTATCTGGGCCTCGGACTCGTTCTGGCCCTTGCAGGTATCGGAAGCAGCATCGGCACTA
>CAJOJC010000097.1 GCA_905234775.1 uncultured Bacteroidales bacterium
GGTAGCTATCACAAGAATGCAGCGCAGAAGTTCGTGGAGTTCCTGAAGGAGAACAATTCCTTTAATCAGACTTTGGGGTAAAAGTCGCTTCGCTCCCGTCAAACCAGCGGGCTTTTCTTTTATATTTCCGAATTGTCTACTGCACTTTAAGCAGGAGTTCGAATATCTCCTGAGTACCGTCGGAATAACGAACTACGGCCTTTACCGTATGTTCCCCTGCCTGAAGAGTGACCTGGTTGTCTGCAGGCTGTCCGTCGAACTGCCAATCTATGACGGAAACCTCAACGCCGGCCGGTAAATCAAACTTCAGTTCAAACACATCTCCGGCGGTGTAACTGCCATGGCCCGGGTCAGCAATCGCAGGAACGCCCATCTCGGCGAAAGAAGAAGGTCCTGTCTCCCCTCCCTCTTGCTTGGGCTCCACTAAAGTGACTTCCAACAACAATGCGACATTATCAGAGCATGGCGACCAGTTGCTGGCCTCGAGATTCAGATCATCGAGATAACAGTTGTTTCCTCCGAGAGTTACCAGGAATAACAATCCAGCGTAGTTATCCGGGACTCCTATCGCCTGATTGAATCCTACACCTACATACAGATCTTTTCCTGCAGGGACCTTCAGATTCTGGTTGCTTACGTCGTAGTTCCGGAATGTGTCGTCGAACTTCATCGGCACGGTATACAGGCGCTCATCCCCTGAATCTACGATCAGATAGAAGCCCCTTGCGCTCCATGGAGACCTGAAGGATACGTTTGAGATAGTCCCTCCCTTCTCCGGGATATCAGATGCAGGGATGCGGATAGCAGCCATCTGGGAATTTGATTCATCGTTTCCGACGATATACAGATCGCCATCTGGATCGAAATAACTGTATCTGTGGAGAGGTCCTGTATCAGATTTACTGAGTTCTACATTGAC
Organism: uncultured Bacteroidales bacterium; assembly: GCA_905234775.1. Next base: position 920 of record CAJOJC010000097.1, read on the forward strand.
TCTGTTTATTCGTTTATCCAGACTCACGGTCGCACCAGCGGAGATATAACCCTCCCTGGAGCAGGAAATGCGCCCCTGTGAAGCGCCGAACGACTCGACACTCATCCTGAAGATTCCGTCCTCGTCTGTCATGGCCTCAAGCATTTTGGTCCCGGACTTTCTGAGTTTTCGGGGATGAATGCCGGCTGGCTGTCCGGATAACTGTGTGAGGACTACATAGACGCCTTTGATACCGTTGCCATACGGATCCGTTACGTGTCCCACAAGTACTTTATCACTCATATAATTGGCCGTAAGGCTTACGGTTCCGCCTCTATATGAGATATTAGACAAACGAACGGTAGATAGGCCTTCCCAGTCTACTGGCGTATAGTCAGTCAGATTCCTCCCGCCAGGGAACACCCAGTCCTCAAGATTTTTCTGTTCATAATTGAGGTTACTCTGGCTCGCGGCTGGGACTACGTAGAAACACGGGTGTTCTCCGTAAGCATTGATGTCATTGTAGCTTGTCCAATACTTCCAGTGTGCGTAGGCAGACAATCCGTTGACGTCGTGCTCGGGCGATTTATCCACATGGTATACGACAAGACCTTTCGGGATATATGCATCCCAACCGCTTCCGTCGCGGCACTCATACAGGAAATACTCACCCTCGGTCTCTGTCGGGCTCGTATATGCATTATCATCTTTTATGGATCCGAATGAAACCTCGCCCTGAGGCAGTTCAGGGATGTCTGAGTCAAGCATCCATCCAAGATAAATGCGCTCTTCCGCATTGAAATAAGGAGGAGTACGGCCGTCGTTGTTGTATGAGCCGGAACACATTATCGAGAAATCCGACAAAGCCGCACACTCGCCGTTCTCTTCATAATCGGTATCGTAGAAATCGGGAAGGCCGAGGGAGTGGCCGAATTCGTGGCAGGTAGTACCGATACCACACATGTCAGTTCCCTTATTGCCTTTCAGTTCCGAAGTACAGAAGTAACGGCTTACGTGTTTTCCGTCAAAGGTGTTCTGGCCTCCCATATAACCCTGATGAGGCCAGATAGCATCTTCTGGGCCCCATTCCGCGGTATTGTAACCGGCGTAGTAAAAGAGGGTCATATCTACGTATCCGTCGCCGTCGTAGTCGTACAGGGAGAAATCGATCTGGTTGTCGAGAAGCTTACAGGCGTCTCTCAGCGCTTCACCGGGAGCCCTGTCTTGGGCGATAATATTTCCCTTACTGTCCTTAACCGGAGCGCCGTAATATTTCATGTCGTTAGGAAGAACTACAGGCCCGTAGACGTCGAAGATAGGCTGGAATTGACCCTTTGAATTGTCCATATAGTAGTCCTGGACGCTTCCCGTAGCGCCGTAGCGCGAGTAGCCGTTTTGGTTTAGGAGCTCAGCGAACTGCTGGACAGGACTGTCGATGGAAAATCCCAGATCGGAGAACTCGACCAGAAGGACGGGGATATGTCTCGCGCCGTGGGTCATCGGATCGTCATTATGCGTACGTCTGTCTGAAAGGGAGCGGAGTCCGTTAACCTCCGAACGGCGCTTGGCGGCTGCCTTTTTCAAAGACTGGTTCAGAGACGATTTACGCCAATAGCCTTTTTCATCCAGAACGACGACCTGCCGGGTACCGGCGATAGTAGTCCAGCTGAAGAATTCGTCGCCGTGGTGTTCCAGCCTTATTACCGTACCGTCCGGCTGAACATATGAATGTACGCCCGGTTTAGCAGGGACGGCAAACGCGTACATGCCGTACAGGAGAACTGCTAGGAGTATGGATATCTTTTTCATGGCACGCTACTTTTTAATAATGAACCCTACACCAGAAGCATCCTTGAACCAGTAAAGGCCTTCATCCTGCTTAAGAAGGGTGACCGAACAGTCTTTCAAGACAGTCGTATAGGCTTTGTCCCGAACCCTCAACAGCATCGGTTGCTGCTCGCCCGAAGGGTAGTCGAAACGGATTCCGCTTACCTCCACAATGGATAGTTGTTCTGCGTTCAGCAGCCTCAGGCGATAGCTGCCGTCAGTACAGAACAGGAGTGAGCGCTGGTCCCAGCCCTTTTCTCCCCACACGTAGTCTTTACCCTCGAGATCGTATATACCCTGTTGAGTGAAATTCAGAATCCTATCTTTCCCCCCTTGTTCAACCATCAGAATCACCGGAGTCGCTTTCCCGCCCTTGAATCCGATTGCGGCATTACGGCTCTCGGTAGAGGTATTCTCTTCTATCGCAAAGCGCTCTACGCCTTCATTGAGAGGAGCTTTGGTTGTAATGCGGGTAATCCACGGGGCGGATATCTCCACCTCGTAGTCTATGTTGAACTGGGTGACGACACTTAATTCCTGCTCAGAATAATCGATATCCACAGATGTATCTTCCATCAGGATAACGTCTTTCTGGACCTGAACTACGGGAATATCGAAGGAGTAATCTCCGAAAGTCAGGCGGGCGATAGTTTCGCGCGAACCCAGGTTCTCGTTTTCGTCGTTTGCGCGGCAGGCCATACGCGAATAGCCCGACTCGCCGGAAGCCGAGGTAAGCTTAACCCAATCCGGATTTTCAGGCAAAACTGCGCTCCACTTGGCGGGAGCGGTAAAAACCACGGAAGCTTCTCTGGTCCCTTCCAACTGGATAGAACGGGGTTTGAAGAAAGACGAAAGACCGGACTGGACTATATCCAGTTTAGTCTCCCCTTTTCCGGCTTTTACTATAATTGCGTTAGTCCTGTCTTCCTCACCTAGATTGTCTTTAAGGACAACCACGAATTCTCCGCCTTTTCCCTCACTCAAAGACTGTACTTCTACACGGCCCCAGGAAGGGTCTTCCAACTCGGCCTTCCAGTGGAGGTCACACTTGACGCTAATCCATATCTGGGCTCCGAAAGGAGCTAAATTACCAGTAGTACGGGACGTTATCTGCAATACTTCCGGCACTCGCTCCGATTCAGGCTTAAGGCAAGAGACCGAACAGACGAGGAGCGCCAATATAAATGCTAACCTTTTCATGCGAATTTATTACTTCGCGAATTTAATAATATTATGGAATATTTTGTAAATTTGCTCTCCCAAATTGAAAACCACTTTTTCTAGCAATGGAAATAAAAAACGCCACTGCAGGCACTCTCGAATCGGGTGACATCGTTATCCAGATCGCCCCGGGAGACGGCCTCACTATCGACCTTAACAGCACGGTCTCGGCCCAGTTCGGCCGCCAGATCAAGCAGGTCATCACTGAAACCCTTACTGGACTTGGCGGCGACCGACAAAGGCGCCCTCGACTGCACCATACGCGCCCGAGTAACTGCGGCAGCCGTCCGCGCAACCGGAGAAGACGTATGGAAAGACTGAGAAGAACGATGATGTTCGTTCCCGGAAACAACCCGGGAATGATGGCAGACGCCCATATCTATGGTCCCGACTCGATCATGCTCGATCTCGAGGACTCGGTAACCATGGCGGAAAAAGACACCGCCCGCCTGCTCGTTTACAATGCCCTTAAATCCATAGACTACGGCGATACCGAGATGGTCGTCAGGATCAACCCGCTCAGCACCCCTTACGGCAAGAAAGACGTAGAGGCGGTCGTGAAGGCAGGAGTAGACGTCATCCGTATGCCTAAGACAGAGACCGCAGACGAAGTCCGCGAGCTCGAGGCCGAGATAATCAAGGTCGAGACCGAACTGGGCTGCGTAGGAAGGACTCTGATCATGGCCGCTATCGAAAGCGCGCTCGGAGTAGTCAACGCATTCGAAATCGCCAGCGCTTCGAAGCGCATGATGGGAATCGCGCTCGGCGCAGAAGACTATTCGGCGAGCCTGAAGACCCAGCGCACCCCCGGAGGGGCCGAGCTGCTTCTCGCCCGCGAGACGATAGTCGTAGCAGCCCGAGCGGCCGGTATCTCCTGCTTCGATACCGTATACTCGAACCTCGACGACATGGAGACCTTCCGCAAGGAGGTCGAACTCATCCGCGACCTCGGTTTCGACGGAAAATCGATCATCAACCCCCGCCAGATCGAGGTGGTGAACGAAGTCTTCACCCCTACCCCCAAGGCCATCGAGAAATCGCTTAAGATCGTCGCCGCTATCAAAGAGGCCCAGGCCAAGGGCTCTGGAGTCATTTCGGTCAATGGTAAGATGGTCGACCGCCCGGTAGTGATCCGCGCAGAAAGGACCATCGCCTATGCAATCGCATCCGGCGTACTTAAAGAGGAGGACGTGTTATGAGAAATACAAAGGTAGTCTCGCTCGAAGAAGCGATCCGCCGCTCCGGTCTAAAGGACGGCATGACTATTTCCTTCCACCACCACTTCCGCGGTGGAGACAAGGTAGTCAATCTCGTAGTGGACAAGCTGGCCGAAATGGGGTTCAAAGACCTCAAACTCGCCGCCTCCAGCCTCTCGGACGTCCATGCCCCGCTTATCGAACACATCAAAGCCGGCGTGATAACCGGAATCAGTACCTCCGGCCTTCGCGGCGAACTTGCAAACGCCATTTCCCACGGCCTGCTGAAGGAGCCGGTAGTCTTCCGTTCCCACGGCGGACGCGGCAGCGCGATCGCAAGCGGCGAGCAGCACATAGACGTGGCCTTCCTGGGCGCGTCGTCCTGCGACGAGCTCGGAAACGCATCCGGCTGCCCCCGCTCTGAAAATGCGAAGTCAATATGCGGCTCGCTCGGTTATGCCCTGCCGGACGCAGAGTATGCGAACCACGTCGTGGTCCTGACCGACGACCTCGTCGCATATCCGAACGTCCCGATGTCAATCAAGGCCAGCCAGGTCGAGTCGGTAGTGGTAGTCGAATCGGTGGGAGACAGCTCGAAGATCTCATCGGGCGCCATCCGCGATTCGAAGAACCCGCGCGACATCCTGCTCGCAAAGCAGGCGGCCAAGGTCATCATCGCCAGCGGCTATTTCAAGGACGGATTCTCGATCCAGACCGGAACCGGCGGCGCATCGCTCGCGGCCGTGAAATACATACGCGAGAGCATGATCGAGCAGGGCATCAAAGCCTCGTTCGCCCTCGGCGGTATTACGGCCCATATGGTCAAGCTCCACGAAGAGGGGCTCATCGACAAGCTCATCGACGTCCAGTCGTTCGACAAAGTCGCGGCGGAGTCGATTGCTAGCGACCAGGCCCACCAGGAAGTGTCGGCCGTGGACTATGCCAGCGCCGATCATCTCGGCTCGGCCGTCC
>CAJOJC010000098.1:0-6515 GCA_905234775.1 uncultured Bacteroidales bacterium
AAGAAAGGAACGTTTGCTTCGCCTGCAACGGCCTTCGCAAGGAGGGTCTTACCCGTTCCGGGAGGGCCTACGAGCAGGGCGCCCTTAGGGATCTTGGCTCCAAGGGAGGTGTATTTCTGGGGATTCTTAAGGAAGTCGACTATCTCGACCACCTCTTCTTTAGCGCCATATAGGCCGGCAACGTCTTTAAATGTAACGTTGACCTTGTTCTTGTCTGTAAGCTTGCCCTGGGCCTTTCCTACATTGAAGGGGTTCATTCCGCCTCCCTGGCCGCCGGGGCCGCCCATTCCGCGGTTCATTCCGCGGAACATCCAGATCCAGAACACGATAAGAAGGAGCAAGGGCAGGGTCCACTGAAGGACGCCGTCCCATATCTTACTGTCGTGTTCCATGATGATCGGGACGCGCTGGGACTCTTCTAGCTGGGCATTCAGTTCGCCGAACTCGCGCTCGGCGTCGAAGGTGCCGGAGACAAGGAAACTGAAGTGCGGCGATTTAGCCGGCACTTCCCCCGGGAAACGGCTCTTGTACTGCTCTATACGGTCAGGCTTTATCGTGATGGTTCCCTTGAAGTCGTTGCGGACGAAGTGAATGTCTTTCACGTCTCCTTTGAGGACCATTTCCTGGACTTCCGCCCACTCTACTTTCTGGGGATTAGCCTTGCTGCCATCTCTAAAGAGAAGGAAGAAGATACCTCCAACGAGCAGGATGTAGAACCAGGAAAGGTTCAGCTTGATAGTCTTTATCTTCGGGGTGTTTTTCTTTTTATTCGTACTCATCTTGCTTTATATGTCTTGTGGGGAGCGTCTGCCCAGAGGTCTTCCAGGCGGTAGAAATCGCGGTATTCTTTCTGGAAAACGTGGACCACTATATTTCCGAAGTCCATGATGACCCAGAAATTGTTTTCCATACCCTGGATTTTCGAGGGCTTTAATCCGAGTTTCTCCTTCGCTTCCTTAAGTATATTGTCCGCTATTGCGGATACGTTGGTAGTGGAACTGCCGTCGCAGACTACGAAATAGTCTGTAATCGCCGTTCCGATACTGCGGAGGTCTATCGAGACAACGTTCTCCCCCTTTTTGTCGAGGATGGCGTCTGCGATGACGCGCAGGTCGTGTGTAATCATAAGCAGAAAATTATATGTATTTTTGTACTACAAATATAAACAAAAATAGGACCTAAATAAAGATGTCAGGAATTAAGTGGTTTGCGGAGCTGGATTCGACCAACAACGAGGCCAGAAGGACTCTGGAAGGGCTTGACAATTTTTCAGTGCTAGCGACAGTAAGTCAGACTGCCGGCCGCGGACAGGGCCTCCATACCTGGTACGCAACTCCCGGCAAGAACCTCACTTTCACTATCGTCTTCCGCCCGCGCCTGCTTCCTGCCCGCGACGGGATCCTTATCACTCATATCACTACCGTTTCTCTGGTAAAGTATCTGGAGTTCCACGGCGTAGAGGCCAGGATCAAGTGGCCCAACGACATCTGGGTCGGCGATAAGAAAATCTGCGGAATCCTTATCGAGAACGTTCTCGACGGCCAGTTCATAGACGCCAGCATCATAGGAATAGGCCTCAATATCAATGAAGAAGGCTGGCCGGAATACCTCCCTAACCCGGTATCCCTTAAGGACCTCACGGGAAAGCAGTACGATATCCGCGCGGAACTGGAGGCCTTCTACAAAATTTTCTGCCGCCATGCCGAGATGATAACCGGCGAAGACGGCAGAAAACTGTTGCAAGAAGAATTTGGAAAGAGAGTCTTCAGGCTTCCTGAAGCGCTTTGATAACGGCCGCAGGGTCTTCTGCGCCGAGAACCGCGCTTCCTCCTACCACTACATCCGCTCCCGCCTCGGCGAGGGCTTTGACGTTTGACGGATTGACTCCGCCGTCTACTTCGATAAGGGTTTTCGCGCCCTTCTTTACTATCTCTGCCCTAAGGCTGGAGACTCTGTCTATAGTTTCGTAGATGAATTTTTGTCCTCCGAAACCCGCGAAGACGGACATCACGAGGATGAAATCTGCTTTTCCTACATATTTGAAGACCTTCTCGATGCGGACGTCCGGATTAAGGGCTACTCCTACCTTCAAGCCTAGTTTGTGGGCCTGGCGGATGAAGCGGGAGGTCCTGCAGCCGGAGGCTTCGTAGTGGAAGCTGACCCAACTGACTCCGAGTTCCTTGAGCCTTTCGAACCATTTGTCCGGGTTCACCACCATAAGGTGTGCGTCCAGAGGTTTAGTCGCGATGGAGGCGATACCCTGAACTACCGGGAAGCCGAAAGAGATGTTGGGAACCAGAGTTCCGTCCATGATATCCAGATGGATAAGGTCGGCGTGTTGATCGACTACCCTGACATCTTTTTCCAGATGCAGGAAGTCGGCCGTAAGAAGTGATGGAGCTACTAACATTTTACTTGAAATTGACTACTACGTCCTCCAGATGACGGACAAACTTATCAAGGCTGGCGAGCTCGAGCTTCTCTCCGGGGGCATGGACTCCGCGGAGGGTAGGCCCGAACGAGATCATATCGAGGTCCGGGAACTTCTCGAGGAACAGACCGCACTCGAGGCCGGCGTGGATGGCAAGAACGAGCGGCTCAACCCTGAAGCATTTCTTGTAGGACTCTACGCACACCTTGAGGATGTGTGAGTTGACGTTGGGGTTCCAGCCGGGATACTCGCTCAGGTGGACGACTTTCGCACCTCCGAGCGCGAGGGCTGCCTCTACCTTAGCTGCGGCGGCGCGGCAGGCTGGTTTAGAGCTGCTGCGCTGGCTCGTGCAGACGAAGACGGTATTGTCCGAGAGGTCTGTATGGACCGCGGCGAGGTTGGTCGAGGTCTCGACGAAGTCTTTGATGTCCTGGCTCATGGCGAGAACGCCGTGGGGGCAGGCATACAGCGAAGCGACTATCCTGCGGGTACTCGCGGCGTCCATGGCCTGCTTCGACTCTGCTGGGGCGGTAGTGAAGACGAGGCCGGAGTCGGTAGTGTGATACTCGTCGGCCACTGTCTTTCCGAATTCGGCGAAGGCGGTCTTAACAGCCGCAGCGTTTTCAACCGCGACTATCGCGCTGCTCTCGCGGGCGATGGCGTTGTGTTTTCCGCCGCCGTCGAAGCAGACGAGCCTGAGGCCGGAGTCCAGCTGGGAGTAGAGGAAGCGCAGGAGCAGCATCACGGTGTTCGCCCTGCCCTTGTTGATGTCGTCGCCGCTGTGGCCGCCGATACCGCCGGAGATCGTGAGTTTTAGGATCTCGCGGGCAGCGACCGGCTCGGTCGAGAAGGTGTAGGTGGCTTCCGTAGTCACTCCGCCGGCGCAGCCGATGAACATCTGGCCTTCGTCTTCGGAGTCGAGGTTGATAAGGGTCTTACCGCTGAAGAAGCCGGCCTTCATAGCCTCGGCGCCGTCCATTCCCGTCTCTTCCGAGATGGTGAAGATACACTCGAGGGGACCGGTTTTGTCGTCGCTTTCGAGAAGGGCCAGGCAGGCGGCGATACCTATTCCGTCGTCTGCTCCCAGGGTAGTCTCCTTAGCGATCATCCAACCGTCTTCGATGACGTATTCGATGGGGTCTTTGAGGAAGTCGTGCGCTGAGCCGGCGAGTTTCTCGCAGACCATGTCCTGATGGGCCTGAAGAACGAGCGTAGGCACATTTTCCTTACCGGGAGCGGCGGGCCTGCAGATGCAGACATTGCCTATTTCATCGCGCCTAGCCTCGAGGCCGTGCTGTTTCGCCCAATCCAGGAGCCATGCGGTGATGGGCTCTTCGTGTCCCGACTCGCGGGGAATATGGGTAATCTCCTTGAAAATCTCAAGGACTCTTTTTGCATCCATAGAAGAAATTATATTTCGACAGGAGCGAGGATGCCCTGAAGATCAGTGACATACTTCTTGAAGATCCTGTCTGTTGACATCAGGTCGGAGACGATGGTGCAGGAATGGAGGACGGTACTGTGATCTTTACCGCCGGTCTCTGCTCCGATAGTTGCTGATGAGGTTACGGCAGAGGTACATGGAGATCTGACGGGCCTGCACTATCTGGCGCTTGCGGGAGTTCGAGATAAGGTCTGCGTGAGTAATCTTGAAGTACTCGCAGACTGTATCCTGGACTTTTGAAATGCTGATTTCGTTGGTATTCTCACCCACTATCTTGTCTACTATACTGCTGGCAAGCTCGACAGTACAGTCTTTGTGTGTGAAGGTAGAGTATGCCATCATCGAGATCAGGGCTCCTTCGAGCTCTCTGAAGTTGTTCTTAACATTGATGGCGATGTGTTTCAAGACATCTTCGTCTACCGTAAGGCCTTCCTGGAGGCAGCGCCTGCGAAGCATTGCGAGGCGGGTTGCGAAATCGGGGTGTCCCAATTCTACCGACAGGCCCCACTTGAAGCGTGAAAGCATTCTCTCCTCGAAGCCGGCCAGATCTTTAGGAGCGCGGTCTGAGGTAAGGATGAGCTGCTTACCGTTCTGATGGAGGTGATTGAAGATATTGAAGAAGGCGTTCTGGCTGCCGGTTCCGATCAGATCCTGGATATCGTCCACTATGAGGACATCTATCTTCATATAGAACGCGAGGAAGTCCGTGAGTTTATTCCTCACGCTGGTTGCGTCCATATACTGGGTCTTGAATTCGTTTCCGGTAACGTAAAGAACCGTAAGGTCCGGATACTGCTCTTTTACGGAATTACCCACAGCCTGGGCGAGATGGGTCTTACCGAGACCCGAGCCACCGAAGATGAACAGAGGGTTGAAAGGGGTGACTCCGGGCTTGGACGATATGTCTTTACCTACTGTAATTCCGAGCTTGTTACACTCGCCTTCGATCAGGGTACTGAAACGGTAGGCGGGATTGAGCCTGGGGTCTATCTGGATCCTCTTAAGGCCGGGGAAAACAATCGCGCTGGGGTTTCCTGACGCATTGAAGGACGGAACCGAGACAGGTTTATTCTGGGCCGCGGCGCCCTCTGCGCCTGATACAGTGATGGACTGCTGGCCCTGGACCGGCCTGACCCTGTACATCAGGCGCGCGCCGGCGCCGAGTTCCCTGCGGAGGGTTCTGCAGAGGATGTCGATGAAGGCGCTCTCCAGGTAACTCCTATAATAATCTGTAGGAACTTCGATGGTGAGGGTGCTGTCTACAAGAGAAACGGGCCTGATAGGTTTGAACCAGGTCTCGTACTGTTGGGGTTCGATGTTCTGCTCGATAATGCGCAGACAGTTCTCCCACACTTGGATGTGTTTTTCGTTCTCTTGCATTAAAAAGGTAAAGCGATTGGTTACTTAACTAACCGTCGGTTTGCAAAGGTGGGGGAAAAATTCTTAACAAAAAATATATTTTGATGTTGTTTATTAATTTTTTTTGATGTAGATTAAAAACAAGGGCCTCCAATTATTAGAGGCCCCCATTATGTTGAAAATCAACCGTTTATAAAGTTTACATATGTGTAAGTGATTGATTATCGCGCTTCTTATAATTTAGAAACATTCAAAATAAGCCTGTCTATTTAATACTGCCTGCTGACCGACTCTCCCTCGATTTTTACGAGAAAACAGTCGGGATATTTCTTGGCGATTTCAGCCATTTTTTTCACTGCTTCTTCACGAGTATTGCTGATTGCGATTACATGTCTATACAGCTTCCCGCTCGCGATCTTCACGATAAGAGGTTTATAACCCAGAAGGCGGGCGTCTTTTTCATCCAGGGCCTTGGACAGAGTAGCTATCTGGACGCCGTACTGAACGGTGGGCTTCGGCGCTGCGACGGGCTTGGAGATCTCCATCGAGTTGTCATACTCGGTCTTGTATTGCTTGAAGGCCTGGAAAAGACACTCCGCGAGGCTGTCCCTGCTCTTTTCCTGCTTAAGGGTTCCGAGATCCTGTTCGTTGCTTATGAAACCGAGTTCCACCAGGACTGAAGGCATACTGGTTTTCCACAAAACGTAGAACGGGTCCTGGCTGACTCCCCTGCTGTTTTTGATGGGACCTTCGGCGAGTTTGTTTCCTATTATCTGGGCGAACTGGATGCTCTGCTCCAGGTAGGCGCTCTGCATCATGGTCATGAAGATGTACGATTCCGGGTCTTCGGGGTTGAACTCGGCGGTAGCGGGATTGTAGTCGTCGTCCAGCATGATGACGGAGTTCTCCCTCTGGACCATCGCGAGGTTCATTTTGTACAGATCGGTGCCTTTTTTATGGGACTGGCCGAGGACGTGGACGGAGTAGCCGTTGGCGGTCGTACCGATCGCAGAATTTATATGTACGGAAATAAATAGGTTGGCGCTCGCTTTGTTTGCGATTTCGGCACGGTCATTGAGGGTAACGAAGTGATCGGTGCTGCGCGTCATGATCACATTGACATCCGGGTACTCTTCGCGGATTTTGTCCGCAAGGGTCTTGGCGATATCCAGAACGAAGGTCTTTTCGTATGAATTGCCGTCTTTACTTACGGCTCCGGGGTCTTTGCCTCCGTGGCCGGGGTCGATGACGACGGTCGAAAGACTGAGACGGTCCTCGCAG
>CAJOJC010000098.1:6551-10717 GCA_905234775.1 uncultured Bacteroidales bacterium
AAGTCAGGATGCGTCTCATCGTTGATAACTTGGAAATAAAGTAGTATATTTGCGACTCTACAAAAATAGCAATTTTGCGCAATAAAAGCATCCACATACTGATTATTCTTCTCACCCTGCTGATACTCGGCGGTGTGGACGCGTACGCGCAGAGGCGCGCGGACAGGAAGCCCCTTGCGGGCGGTGCCCGTCCCAAGAAAGAAGCCGCCCCGCCGGATTCGGTGGAAATCGCCCGGCGTGATTCGCTCCACAGAGCGGATTCCCTGTTCAGGGTAGACTCCCTGAATATGCTTAAGAACAGTTCCCTGACCCAGCCGGCTTTCTCTACCGCCCGCGACTCAATAGTCGAGGTATTTACGGACGGCGGCCGTAAGATCTACTACTACGGAGACGTAACGGTTAAGTATCAGGACATCACCCTCAAGGCCGAGCGGATGGAGTACGACCTCAATACCGGCATCTGTTATGCCCACGGCGTTCTGGATACCCTTACCGGCGAGTGGAAGGGCCGGCCGGTGATGACCCAGTCCGGAAAGACCTACAACATGGCCGAGGTGAAGTACAACTTCAACAACAGGAAGGCCAATATCAAACAGGTCATCACCTCCGAAGACGACGGTCTCCTGCATGGAGACCACGTCAAAATGATGCCCGACCGTTCGATCAACGTCGACCACGGTAAATACACGGTCTGCGACCTGGAACATCCGCACTATTGGATGGAGCTCTCGGTAGCAAAGGTGGTGACTAAACCCACCCGTAAGACGGTCTTCGGCCCTGCGCATCTGGTTGTGGCGGACGTCCACCTCCCCTTCGTGGGAATCCCCTTCGGCTTTATCCCCAAACGCCCCGAGAGGGCAACCGGTATCCTGATGCCGTCTTTCGGCGAGGAGACCGCCCGAGGCTTCTACATGAGAGACGGAGGAATGTACTTCGTCTTTGGCGACTATCTGGACCTGTCTGTGACAGGAGATTACTATACCCTAGGTTCCTGGGCTCTGGATATCAACTCGCGTTACAAGATCAACTACAAGGCGAACGGTTCCTTCTCCCTGACCCTTTCCCACGACCAGGTGGGCGAACAGGGCTCGCCGGACTTCGACACTTCCGGCAACTTCGGAGTCAGGTGGCAGCACTCGCAGGACAGCAAGGCTCACCCCGGAACATCGTTCAGCGCCTCGGTGAACTTCTCCAGTCCTAAGAACAGCAAGTACAACTCCCACTCGGTTAACGAAGCTCTTCAGAACCAGATCTCGTCCTCAATCTCTTATTCCCACAACTGGGGCGGAAAGGTCAATCTCTCGATCAACGCCCTCCACAGCCAGAACTCCAGGGACAGTTCATATGCCTTTACACTGCCTAATATATCTCTCTCGGTAAGTACCTTCTACCCCTTCAAGAAAAAGAACCGCGTAGGTAAGGAAAAGCCATGGGAGAAGATATCCTTCGGCTACAGTACATCGCTCCAGAACAAGATCAACTTCAAGGCCAGCGAGTTCAAGGAAGAATTCGGAACGCAGGCCTTTACTGACCGTTTCAAGAACGGTATGAACCACAACTTCTCGATTGGTCTGCCAAGCTTCCAGCTGCTGAAGTACTTCAACTTCAACCCTTCGGTCAGTTATGGTCAGAGCTGGTTCTTCAGGGCGAGCGAAGCCGTCTACAATGCGGAGACAAATAAGGTCGAACTGGTCCAGGGAGACGCCTTCGGCCATTTCGGAATAACCCAAACCTACTCGGGGTCGGTCTCGATGAGTACCCGACTCTACGGTATGTTCAACTTCGGGCGGTACAGCAAGGTCCAGGCGATACGACACGTAATCTCGCCATCAGTGAGCATGTCCTTCAGCCCGGAAAAAGGAACCTACGCCAACGGATGGAGAACTTGGTCTTATTACGATAAAAACGGCGAGGCCAAGGAGTACGAATACAACATCTATCAGGGCCAGCTGGGCTCTTATCCCAGCAAGGGCCGCAGCGCCACCGCTTCCCTCTCCATAGGAAACAACCTCGAAGCGAAGGTGCGTGACCCTTCAGACAGTACCGGTAAGGGCAGTAAGAAGGTGAAGCTCCTTGACCAGCTCAATTTCTCGACTAACTATAACTTCCTTGCAGACTCCTGTAAGATGGGTAAGATAAGCGGTTCGATGAGTACGAACCTGTTCGGAAAGGTCAATATCAGCGCCAGCGCCGGCTTCGAGCCTTACGCTGCCAAGCTGGTGGGTACCAGAGTTATCTCCAGAATAAACAGGTACGCATTCCAGGAAGGACAGGGACTTGCGCGCTTCACCAACGCCTCTGCGTCCGCCTCCTACTCCATCTCGGGTAAGGGCGCTATAAACGGCAACGACGGCCGTGAAGACAGCAGCAGTCCGGCAGACTACTATCAGAGGATATACTATCACCCCGTGACGGGTGAATATGTCCCCGGAGGCTGGCTGTACTATACCAATCCGAACGTGCCGTGGTCTATGAATTTCAACGTGAACTTCAACTGCACCCGCGCCCCTATTTACGACAAAGACCTGGATCAGATGATCTTCAAGAATACTTATACCTCTACCCTTGGTATGAGCGGAAACATCAAGCTGACTCCCAGAATGTCTATCAACGCATCATCAGGCTACGACTTCATAGCGAAAAAGATAACTACGACCCAGATCAGCGCCACCTACGACCTCCACTGCTTCAACATAGCGGTTTCGTGGGTCCCGCTGGGAACATGGCAGTCCTATAGTTTCAAGATCGCTGCGAACGCGGCCTCGCTGGCCGATCTGTTACGCTTCAAGAAGAGCAGCAGCTATTGGGATAGATAAAAAAATTACTATATTTGCGTTGTCAATTCGATAACGCAGCGGCAGTTCTGCCGTACAATTCTATATTTTTCAACTATGACACATCGTCTTTACGACCTCAGTCAGATGAGTCGTGAGCAGCTCGAAGAGATTGCTTCGGGACTCAAAATCAAATCAATCAAGAAACTTGACGACGAAAACCTCGCCTACGCTATATTGGACGCGGAGGCCAGCCTTGCGGCATCTCAGCCCGATCCTGAAAAATCGGCCCCTAAAAAGCGTGGCCGTAAACCCAAGGCCCAGAAGGCTCAGGAAGAGCCCAAACCTGAGGTCATTCCCGGCTCCGACCGGGAATCTAAGATCACCGATCAGGTCGGTGATGACAAGATGACCGCAGAACCTGTAAAGGAGGCCGCAGAGCCTGTAAAGGAGGCCGCAGAGCCTGAAAAACAGGCCCCCAAGAAACGTGGCCGTAAGCCCAAGGCCCAGAAGGCTCAGGAAGAGCCCGTGAAGGAGGAGCCTAAGAAAGTAGATCCAGCAGCCGAAGAAAAGAAGGCTGCCATCCTCGCAAAGGCCCAGGAAAGGCTCGACCAGAAAAAGAATCAATCCGGAAAACAACATAATAACAATCAGCCTCAGCCCCAGCCCCAGAAGCCCAAAGTTCCCGAGTACGAAGGAACCGTCGAGGCTACTGGCGTCCTAGAGATAATGCCGGACGGCTACGGCTTCCTGCGCAGCTCGGACTACAATTACCTGAACAGCCCGGACGACATCTATATTTCCCAGCAGCAGATCAAGCAGAACGCCCTTAAGAACGGAGATACCGTTACCGGCGAGATCAGGCCCCCTCGCGAGGGAGACAAATACTTCCCTCTCGTGAAGGTGAAATACATCAACGGCCGCAGCCCCGAGTTCATCCGCGACCGCGTTCCGTTCGACTTCCTTACCCCGCTCTTCCCGGACGAGAAGTTCAATCTCCTCGGCCATGGCCACGGCTCGGATCCCTCTTGCCGCATCGTGGATATGTTCTCGCCTATCGGAAAGGGCCAGCGCGGGCTTATCGTAGCCCAGCCTAAGACCGGTAAGACTATGCTCCTTAAGAGCATTGCGAACGCTATCGCAGACAATCACCCGGAGGTCTATGAAATCGTCCTTCTTATCGACGAACGTCCGGAGGAAGTTACCGACATGCAGCGCAGCGTCAAGGCCGAGGTAGTCGCCTCTACTTTTGACGAACCTGCAGATCATCACGTAAAGGTGGCGAACATGGTCCTCGAGAAGGCCCGCAGGCTGGTCGAATGCGGCCACGACGTAGTGATCCTGCTTGACTCCATCACCCGCCTCGCCCGTGCATACAATACCGTTCAGCCC
>CAJOJC010000099.1 GCA_905234775.1 uncultured Bacteroidales bacterium
ACGCATCGTTCAACGCCCGCTTCAACGGTTCCTACACTCAGGACCCGATCGTAAACGCCCACTGGTATACTAATGGCGTTACTTACTCGATGCCGGTCAACGGCCCCTCGAGCGTAAGCCTTGGCGGCAATATCTTCGCAAATATTCCTCTGGGCAAGAAGTTCACCCTCTTCAACATGCTGCGCGTAAACTGGTCGAATTCCTCCAGCTTTGTAGGAAAGGACATCAATACCGCCAAGTACCTGAAGACAGACGGTTCGCTGGACTACGGCCTGTTCTTCGCCGACTACGACGAAATCAGGGAAAAGCTTGAGGTGAACCAGACCAGGACCTTCGGCTTTACCGAGCGCTTCCGCTTCACCTACAGGATAGACGCTCTCGAGCTCCAGGCTTCTGCCCGTACCCGTATGAGCCATTCCGATTATCTCCTTGCTGATACTGCATCCGAGACTACTACCTGGAACAATCTCGTTTCCGGAAACGCTACCTGGACTATAGACGATATCGGTCTCAGCATGAAGGGAGAACTCGATTACCGCTGGTACAACGGTTATGCTACCAAGCAGCCGGACGAGTACGTCTTCAATGCTGAAATCTCGAAGCAGGTCCTCAAGAGAAAGGGAACCATCACCCTCAAGGGCTACGACATCTTCGGACAGGCGAAGAACCTTACGGTCTCCGATTCGAGCAATGTCCACACCGAGTCCCTTAACAATACTCTCGGCCGTTACATCATCCTTTCGTTCGCCTACCGTTTCGGTAACTTCGATCGCAGCAAGATGGGCGGCGGTCATGGTGGCCCCGGCGGCCCCGGCGGTCCTCCCCGTATGAGATAATGCCAAATATAATTTGTATATTTGTGCATTATGACTGAAAAGAAAAAAATGAACTGGGTCATAAAGAATCTTCTTTGTGGCCTTGTTTTTATTCTGGTGATAGTAGTCGCGGTGGAAGTGTTCCTCCGCGTAACAACGCAACACAGCATCTCGGTTGAAGTCCCGGACATGGTCGGCATGCAGCTCTCAGACGCAGAGGCCATCGCCGCGAAAGACAAGTTGGATCTTTTCGTGACCGACTCGGTGTTTGTCAAAGCCTTTGCTAAGGGTAGCGTCTATGCCCAGAACCCTAAGGCAGGGAACAGGGTGAAAAGGGGCAGGAAAATCTATCTCACGGTTAACGCGAAAAAGGAAAAGCAGGCCGTAGTCCCCAGCCTCATTGGCCTTTCCCTCCGCCAAGCAAAGGTAGAGCTTACAACCCGCGGTCTCAAACTCGGCCGCCTTACCTACGTAGACGACATGGCTACCAACCTGGTCCTGGCTCAGCTACGTAAGGGCGAAGAGATCGAGCCTGGAACCAGCGTAGATGTAGGAAGCGTAATCGACCTGAGGCTCGGACTCAACAGAGCAGACGGCTATACTACCGTTCCTGACTTCGGCCGCATGCAGTACCAGCGCGCTCTCAGCTATATCCAGGACAACTCCTTCAACATAGGAAAAGTCTATTTCGACAGCTCGGTAAAGACCGCCGAGGATACTCTGGCCGCGATGGTATACCGACAGAGTCCTCTCGCCGGTACGGAAGACGTAGTCCTGGGCTCCAGCGTGACCCTTTATCTTACAGTCGATGAGGGCCGTCTCCCGGCTCTTCCTGAAGAACCCGAAGAAATAATCTAAAATATGGCAGACTGGCTGGACAACGCCTTCGAAGCGGAGGATCCCGAGATCCCGGAAGAAGGGCGCGAACAGGAAATGTTCGAGCACTTCCGCTTCGTGGTGGATTCGGGCCAGGCCCCCATCCGCATCGACAAATACATGTCGGAGCATATGGAGGACACTTCCCGAAACAGAATCCAGCTCGCCATTAAGGAAGGTTATGTCCATGTAGCGGACAAACCCGTAAAAGCCAACTACATAGTCCGCCCCGGCGATCTGATCAAGTTCGTGATGCCCTATCGCCGCCGCGGGGTGGAGATCCTCCCTCAGGATATTCCGCTGGATATAGTCTACGAAGACGAAGACGTCCTCGTCTTGAACAAGCCCGCCGGGATGGTGGTTCACCCCGGCCATGGCCACTTCGAAGGGACCCTCGTCAACGCCCTCGCGTTCCATCTCGGCCTTAAGCCGGGGGAGGCGTCGGATGAAGACGGCAGGATGGGGCTGCTCGTCCACCGCATCGACAAAGACACCTCCGGCCTGCTGCTCGTCGCGAAAAACGATCAGGCCCAGCTCCGCCTCGCAAAGCAGTTCTATGACCACACAATCGAGCGCCGCTACAACGCTATCGTGTGGGGGAACATTACCGAAGACGAAGGAACCGTCGATGCTCCCATCGGCCGCGATCCCAACGACCGTCTTCGCTTCCGCGTCTGCGACGACCCGGATAAGGGCAAGCATGCGGTGACTCACTACCGCGTCCTCGAGCGTTTCGGCTACGTCACCTTCGTGGAGTGTCGCCTCGAGACCGGCAGGACTCACCAGATCCGTGTCCACATGTCCCATATCGGCCACCCGCTCTTCGCCGACGAGCGCTACGGCGGGATGGAGATTCGAAAAGGGACGATCTACGCCAAATACAAGCAGTTCATCCGGAACTGCTTCGAAATCTGCCCTCGTCAGGCCCTCCATGCCAAGACGCTGGGCTTCGTTCACCCGTCCAGCGGGAAACTCCTCCAGTTCGATTCCGTCCTGCCCGAGGATATGAGCCGCCTGCTGGACAAGTGGCGCCGCTATTGCGGCAATATGCCTGAAGAAACAGAAGATGAATAAGGAAAAACGATTGATAGAGCTGCTGCTCCTCGCGTTCGCGGTTATGATGAGCCTGCCCTGGCTCGTCCCCCATGCCGGCGTCATGGCCCTCGTGGCCCTGGTGCCGCTGCTCTGCGCCGAACGCCTCGCGGGCGGATTCGGGATAAAGCGCTTTTTCTGGTGGTACTACGCCGCCTTCGTCCTTTTCAACGCCCTGACTACATGGTGGGTCTGTAAAGCCACGGTCGGCGGAGGAATCTTCGCCAGCCTCGCGAACGCGCTCCAGATGGCCGTGATCTTCGGCCTCTTCCGCGTGAGCAAGAAGCGCTTTACGGGCGTGCTGCCCTATATCTTCCTCGCGGCGATGTGGATCGCCTGGGAGCGTTTCTACCTCGTCCAGGCCCAGATCAGCTGGCCATGGCTCTGCTTCGGTAACGCATTCGCCCGCTCGACCCGCCTGATCCAGTGGTACGAGTGGACGGGCATGCTCGGAGGCTCGCTCTGGGTATGGGCGGTCAACCTCGGCCTCTTCGGGCTCATGGTCTCCCTCTCGAACGGGTGGTGGGAGCGCTGGACCCCGAAGGCCCGTTATGCGGCCGCGATCGGCCTCTCGCTCATCGTCATCGGGCCGATGGTCACTTCGGCAGTAATTTACCGGGGCTATGAAGAGCGTTCGGACGCCGGGACCCTCGACGTGGTGATGGCCCAGTCGAACTTCGACCCATGGCAGAAGCAGCGCGCAGTTCCCCAGCGGGAGCAGAATGCCCAGGTGACCGGCCTGTTCGAGGCTGAGCTCGCCTCGCGTACGGACCCGTCGGAGATGGCGCTCATGGTCCTTCCCGAGACCTTTACCTCCGACATCTGGATCGGCAGGCTCGAGTACTCGCCGACCTGGCGCACTTTCAGCGAGATGGTTCGCCGTTATCCGGACGTCAACCTGCTCTTCGGAGCCTCGGCCCATCAGGCGTTCAACACAGCCTCGAAACCGAACATCCTCGCGCGAAAGACCCGCGACGACGTCTGGTATCTGAACTATAATTCCGCGTTCATGACCGATTCGACCGGCAGGGAAGACAGAGTAGATAAGAGTAAGCTGGTGGTAGGTACCGAACTTACCCCGTTCCCGAAGATATTCGTTCCGCCATGTCGACCGCCGAACTTATGAAAGAAAATTGCATTGTCTTTGAAGAAGAATTTTCTACGCAGGAAATTTTAAGTCTCGTCGGTTGCATGGATTTATTAATCGGCATCAGACTTCACGCGCTGATTTTCGCGGGCGTCATGAAT
>CAJOJC010000100.1:0-3261 GCA_905234775.1 uncultured Bacteroidales bacterium
ATCCACTTCGAGGAAAAAGTGGTGTTCAAGTACATCGAAGGTTTGCTTAAGGGTGAGCGTGATTCCCGTTTCTCGGTAGACATGCTCCGCGAGATGCACGACGATGCGGAAGACAAGCTCACCGACTTCAAGAACATAGTCATGAGCCACCTGCCGGACAGCGATACGAGCGACGCCCGTTACGAGGTTTTGGTTGGAATTCTGAATGTCGAGGACGCCATCAGGCGCCACACAGTGATTGAAGAGAAAGTGCTTCTCCCTCTCGCCGAGCTGCTTGAGAAAGGCCATACCAAAGTGGAGGTAGACGAGACTGAAGCAACGGAAAAGGACCTCCTTTCCGAACGCGAAAAAGAGGTCGTAAAAGAAATTGCCCGCGGTCTCACAAATAAGGAGATCGCGGACAAATTGTTCATTTCTGTTTTCACGGTGACTACTCACCGCAAGAACATTACTCAGAAGCTGGGCATTAAAACCATCGCTGGTTTAACTGTCTATGCTCTCATGAACGGACTTATCAGTCCGGAAGAGGTAGACCTCTAGATCTTCTTCTTAAAGATGTCCCAGATCTGGATCCTGGTGAAGTCGGATCCTTCGATGTCCGTACGGCCGTAGATAACTGCGATGTGACCACCTCCGATAGTAGTATCAGGAGTATAGGCTACAGAAACCACACTGCCCTTAGGCGAGTCATATGCCTGAGTCTGCAGTAGGTAAGCAGTATTGTTGGTAGTAGGAGCGGTGCCGAGATCCTCGGACTCAGTGGAATTGGTGACGTCTACTACAGTGAAGTAAGACTTCTGCCAACCGGAGTTACCAACAGCGACATACTTGTTGCCGTCGAGGGTGAAGGCCTTGATGTTGGCAGGAGAAGCGAGGTTGCCCCAGCCCCAGAAACCGCCATAGCGAAGGACCTTGTATGCATCCGGATAAACGGTTCCACGGAAGTGGAGGATGTCCTCGCCTGCGAGTGACTTACCGCTGGCGCCCTGGCCGTCCTGGCCCTGACGTAAGACGATCTGAGGGCCTGCGCCGCCGTCTTTCTTCCAGTGGGTTGCTTCCTCGGAGCCGTCACCTACGTGTTCGTTGTACTTAGGATCGACTTCCGAAAGGTTGCCGCGGGTAATAGCGTAAACCATGAGACCGTTCTTGTCTGCTGCGAAGGGGCTGACGGCCTTTCCGGCGGAGCCACCGAAGAGATATGAGGTTGCTCCTGCTCCTGCAGGGCCTGCGAATTCAGACCATTTGTCTCCGGCTGTCTGCGGCTTGCCGAGTGCTTCGTCATAATCGAAGTACCATGCATGGACTGCCTCGCCTGAAGCATAGCATGCGGTAATGAGCATCCTGCCCTTCGCATCGCCGACGACGTTCATATAGTTGGCGTAGTTGCCCTGACCTTCCTTGATATAGAAAGGAACGGGAGCCTTGTCCCAACCCTCGAGCCATGCGTAGTAGATGGTTGTAGTGATAGAGCCGGGAGTCAGGTCTCCACCGCTCACCAGAGCTGCGATAAGGATATTGTTATCGTCGTTGCCCATAGCTGCGAAGTACATATCCTCAGCAATTCCTTCCCTGTTGATAGCGCCCTTCTTGTTAAGGTCGAGATCATAGATGTTGCCGTCTGCCACTGCAATAAGGTCGGAAGCGACGAAGGTAACCTGGTTGCCAGGGAATTTTACGAAATCATTGCTGATGCCGATAGTCTCGACTGCAAGAGGACTGCTCTGTCCCTCCCTAGGCTCGATAGCCATGAGGAACTTGGCCTCTTCTACGTCCACGATGTAGCGCTTGGATGTCTTGCCATCCTCTGCGGTAACGGTGAAGGTAGGTGATGTCGAGTAATCCGTAACGGTAGCAGGATCGGGGCTGATCGTAGCTTTCTCAGAGATAGTGTAGGTAACCTTGGTTACGTTCTTGAAGAGATCCAGCTGCTCGGGGAAAGCCTCGATAACAACGGCATTCTCCTGATGATAAATAGTTCCTTCGAAGTCAAGATCGCCGATTGTTACCGCGAAGGTAAGAATCTGGCACTCTGTACTCTTTTCCGGTTCCGGTTCGGGCGTCGGATCGGGATTCTCCTCCTTGCCTTTATCCGGATCTTCGGTTGTGGGCTGAGGCTCGCAACCAATAGCGAAAAGCATCATTGCAGATGCCATCAATAGTAAGACTTTTTTCATAATTGATTATTGAATTGGTTAATAATTAATAGCGTGAGAAATATACCTTCAGGACATAATCCTTATAGTCTCCGGTCTGGAGGGAATATACC
The DNA here is from genome assembly GCA_905234775.1 of uncultured Bacteroidales bacterium. The sequence continues at coordinate 2,267 of CAJOJC010000100.1, forward strand.
CTGACGGGAAAATCTTCCGAGAAATCGTGGATTCCGGTGAGCGGCGGATCGAACTTGGCATCCAGACGTATAGAGGCGTAGGCCTTCATACGCTTGAGGTCGAATTTATCAGCATCCGCCCTGGGGATGGGAAAGAGGATTTCTCCCGTCTCCTGGTTGATCTGGCCGGTAACCGATGCGAACAGGGGCTTTCCAGGGAAATCAGGGACGTCCGGCGCTCCCAGGTTAGTCACTGTAATCGAAGTGATCGTAACATCGTTGTGGACATACGTGAACACTGGTTTCTTGCAACCCGTGATGAGAAGGGCCGCAAACAGAGTAATTGCAAATATTGTCTTTTTCATACTACCAACCGGGATTATTATAGCCTCCGATGGAGCCATTGCGGCTCCTTTCAGACTGAGGGATGGAGAATGCGTAATACTTTTCGAAGAAATGGCGCTTCTCCCCTGCGTCTGCATCTTCTTCCTGATATGTGAACGAATCGTCTCCGTTCTTGGTGATTCTCACTCCGTGGACTGACTTATTGTCGAGGACTGCGACTGCGCGCCTCCAGCGCCTGAGGTCCCAGAAGCGGAAGCCTTCGCCGGCGAGCTCGACCATCCTTTCATGTTCGATCAGGGCCATAAAATCGTCCAGGGTCGCCGCTGTCTTCGAAGGCATGCCCCTGACAGTGCGAAGTTGGTTCAGTGCAGCGAGAGCGGCGGTCTTGTTGGCATCCCAGTTGTCCTGGGCGAGAGCCTCGGCCTTATTGAGAAGGACTTCGCCGTAGCGAAGAAGAACCTCGAAGCGGCCGGAGCCATAGGTATCCCAAGCGTGGTCATCTTCTACGATGAACTTCTTCAGGTAGTAGCCGGTAACGGTAGTTGCGATTTCGCTCTTGTCGAACTTCTTATAGCCGTCTGCACCGCCTACGTAGGTCTCTATCGTACGGCCTTCCCAAGGAGCGCCGTTGTAGAGGATAGTATCGTAGAAACGGGGATCGCGGCCGGCAT
>CAJOJC010000100.1:3306-10684 GCA_905234775.1 uncultured Bacteroidales bacterium
GAGCCATGAGAGGATCGTACGGCCTCCTGCGTTGTGGTAGAACTCGTCTCCCTTGGGCCTGAACATTTCGTCTGTCATAACCGTAAGGTTGCCGGCGATGTTGGAGGTGAAGAATTCAACGATGAAGAGGTTCTCCACACTCCTTTCGTCCTTGAAGATGTTCGAGAAGACCGGATCGAGGTCTCCACCGGCCAGGGCACACTGGTTTGCGGCTTCGACCGCCACATCCCACTGCTTAGCATAGAGCGCAACCCTGCTGAGGAAGCCATAGGCTGCGGCCCTTGTAACGCGACCGCGCCAGTTGTCAGGCCATGCGACGGGAAGGGCGGGAGCAGCAGTCTGGAGTTCATCGATTATGAACTGCCAGGTTTCCGCTTCGGTCGAGATGGGTTTATCATTCTCGTTCGGTCCGTCGAGGCTGTCGCGGATAACGACTCCTCCCCAGACTCTTGCCAGATACCAGTAAGACCATGCCCTGAGAAAATGTGTCTCAGCCTCCCTGATGGCAAGCCAGTTGGGGTCTTTGAAGTTGGAACGGTATTTCTCGAGATTGGCGAACCATTCGTTGTAGCGTTTGACGCGGGTATAGACTTCATCCCAGCAATCGAGGATGCTGGTCTTGTCCGTAGTGAACTCAGAAGTCCATATCATACATCTGTTGTAGCGCTGGATAGAGTTCCAGTCTCCGCTCTTGATTATATCAGTAAGGGCGTCCGTGAAATTGCTGTTGAGTCCGTAGAACTCAGATCTGTCGCGCACGCCGCCGTAATTGCCTATACAATAGGAGTCGAAGGTATCCTGGTTTCCGGACCAGATTACGGACTCGGAGTAGTAATCAGGAGATTTCACATCCAGGATCGATTCGCAGGAAACCGCAACTGCGGCCGCGACAAAGAGCAAAAGTAAATAAGCCTTTTTCATATCTTAGAATGTGAGGTTTACGCCAAGACTGTAGGTCTTCTGCTGAGGATAATAACCATTGTTGATTCCGGGGTTCTCAGGATCCATGTAGGGGAACTCGGTAATCGTGAAGAGATTCGTACCCGCGACGTACACCGAGGCCTTGCTCAGGCCGGCATACCTGACTATTTTATCTGGCAACGCGTAAGAGAGCTGGAGATTCTTCAGACGGAAATACGCTCCGTTGACGACGAGGATCTCGGAGAGATAGTCGTTGTTGGAGTTATAAGTACCGTGGAGTCTCGGATATTTGGTATTCGTATTAGGAGTGTAGTTTGGACCATACTGGCCTTCATACTCCTCTACCGGTCTGTACATCCTCTCTACGAGATACTTGAAAGTGTTGCCGCTCTCATAGAAAGGCCTGGTGTAGATAGTGCCGTCTACATGGCCGGTGGACTGATAGTAACCGTTGAGGGGATAGTCACAAAGACCGACACCGTAGAAGAGGGCCGTAAGGGACAGGCCCTTCCACGACAGCTCTACGTTGAGCGAATAGTTGATTTCAGGAAGAGTCGAACGGCCGACTTTTACATAGTCCTGAACGCGGTCGAACTGACCGTCGCCGTTGATGTCTTCGTACATACAGTCGCCTATCATGTAGTAGCCGGACGGCGGAGCGGGAGCCGCTGCGATCTCCTCTTCAGTCTCGAAGAGGCCGATGTAGTGATAGCCGTAAAGCTGGCCGAGCGGCTGACCGATCACGATGTTGCCGTAGTAAGGCTGGGAGTCGGCGACAAGGCGCGAAAGGACCTTGTTCCTCGACCATGAGAACATACCCCTGACAGAGTATGAGAAGCCGTTTGACAGCCAGTTGTTGTGGGTCACGACCAACTCAAGTCCCCTGTCGTCCATGGTTCCCGTATTGATGTAGGAGGGATGGTTCTTACCGAGCGAAGGGGCATAGACATTTCCTCCGGCATTTTCAAGGATTCTGTCGGTGTATTTGTAGAACCAGTCGAATTCGACAGAGAGCTTGTTTCTGAAGAGGGTCGCCTCGAAGCCGGCGTTGTAGCAGGTCATGTGGGACCAGGTAAGGTCGTCGTAGACATATCCGTCTGTATAGAAGGCTGCAACGGGCTTGTTGTTGAAACCGTAGAAATAGCCGGGAGCATTGGAGCGGTAGCGGTTCTGCCAGAGATAAGGCGAGCAGTCGTTGGATCCCAGCTGGCCTATAGAGGCCCTCAGTTTAAGGAAGTCGACGAAACGGACATGGTCCGAGAAGAAATCCTCCTTAGAAATAGTCCAGCCGATAGCCGCAGACGGGAAAATACCCCAGCGGTTTTCTGGAGCGAAGATGTAGGAGGCGTCCTGTCTGGCGGTAAGTTCGAGCAGATACTTCTCGTCGTAGATATAGGAAAGGCGCTCTGCAAAACCGATGTCTGCAGTATTGTAGTGACGGCCTTCCACAGGACTGATAACGGTAGTTCCGTTATTCAGATCCATAGGCTCTTCTGCGACGTATCCTGTCTTGTTGCCCCACATAGACTCGCTGTAGCGCTCAGTCTGCTCGTAAAGGGCAACTGCCGAAATTACATGTTTTCCGAAGGTTCTGTCGTAGCTGAGCTGAGGACGAAGGGTATAAGACCAGTCGTGCGAATAGCTCTTTGAGAAGACCGACTGAGGGATACCCTGGCAGACTGTCTTATAGGCCTGGAGCTGAGTCCTGTCGAAGTAGTAGAGGTCGTAGCTTCTCTCATAGCTCTTCGCATTGGACATGCTGAAATTGAAGCCTGCGAATACAGATGCCTTGAGTCCTTTCAGGAACTCGATATTGTCGAAACTGTACTCCAGAGTAGACCTGATTGCGGTTTCATAAGTTCTGGAATCCGAATAACCGGATTCAGTAAGGGCGCTGTCCGGCGAGAGAACCATCTGGCCGTTGAGAAGACCGAGAGGATAAGTTACTCCGTCTGCGTCTGTATATGTATTCTTAATGATAGGAATGCTGTAGTGGGCCCTCTGGATAGGGTTGTAGTAACCCTGAATGAACTGCAGGGAGCTATCGAAGCTGTAACCGGGCATGTGGCGGTAGGTATACCTGCCGGTCATGTTGATATTGTATCTGAGTCCCTGGGCCAGCTTTGCGTCTATGTTTGCACGTACGTTATAACGATTCAGGCCGGTATTTCTGACTATACCGTTCTGATCCATGTAGCCCATACTGGAGAAGTAGCTGAACTTGTCGTTTCCTCCGGAAGCGCTGATATTGTGTTGCTGGAGGCTTCCGAAATCGTTGTACACGGTAGCGAGCCAGTCAGTTCCTCCGGCGTCCAGCCATGCGTCGTCTCCGGTAACGCCATTTGCCTGCATGGTCTGGATGTTTTCATCCGTCCACAGCGGAGTATTGCCGTCCAGCATTCGGGCCAGGTTGTGCCAGTAGATATACTCGCGGGCATCCAGCATTTCGGCCATCGCCGTATTACGGGTAAGGGTATATGATCCGTCGTAGTTGATGGTGGCGTGGTCGGCTTTGGATCCGGACTTCGTAGTGATAAGGATAACGCCGTTACCGCCCCTGACACCATAGATAGCCGCAGTTGCCGCATCCTTGAGGACTGAAATCGAAGCGATATCGTTAGGGTTCAGGTTCGAGATCTGGCCGCTCTCCATTCCATCGATGATATATAGGGGGCCGCTGTTTCCGCCGTAAGTCGAAAGACCGCGGACAGTGATGTTGGCCTGGTCTTGTCCCGGAGTACCGGAAGACTGGATTGCAGTAACACCGGCCAGCTTACCTGCAAGCATGTTTGTAACGTCTGTCGTAGGGGCCTTGACGATGTCTTTGGAGGTCACCTGAGTCACGGAACCAATGACGAACTGCTTTTTCTGGGTACCGTATCCCAGGACCACGGCTTCGTCGAGGAAGAGGTTGTCTTCGCGCAGCGTAACGGTAATACCGTTGCGGGCTGCGACTTCCTGGTCTGCATAGCCTATGCAGGACACCAGAAGAGTTGCTCCTGACCTCACTTCAATCTCAAACACGCCCTCCGGACCCGTACTCACGCCGTTCGAGGTTCCTTTCTCGATAACGGCGGCTCCATCCACGACCTTACCCTTGACTGGCAGCTTCTGCTGAGCATACGCCGCGGGCATCCCCGCAAACAGCAACAGAACTGCCATGCAGGTAATGAATAGTTTTCTGAGTAATTCCATCAGTTGTTTAGTGTTATTAGGTTTACAAATATACAAAATAAAACAATAGGGTGTCCCTGAAAACGGGGACACCCTATGTATAAAGTTGAGTCGAAAAACTATTCCTTACCGACCATCACGATCTTAGTGACGTTGTTCTGGTCGATGATAGCCTTGAGGGCTGCCTTTGCCTCGTCGGCGGTAATGCCGTTGAGGATATCAAGATAGCCGGCATCAAGGTCCTCACCGCTTGTAAGATAATCTACGAGGAGGCTGGCGAAATAGCTGTTCTCAGTCTGATTTGCCTTGTACTCCTTGGCAAGATACTCCTTAGCTTTTGCGAGGTCTTCTGCGGAAGGACCGGTCTTAAGGAACTCATCTACGAGTTCCTTGACCCTACCCTCGGTATACTCTACCTTGTCGGGGTTGGTCTGGTAAACGATCTGGACAAGTGCCTGGCTCTTAGGGTAAGCCATCTCCCTGTCGTAAGCGCCGATCGAATAGGTAGCGCCGTCCTTCTCACGGATCTCTGCAAGGAGAACCATCGTAAGGGTCTGGCAAGCGAGGTCGAGCGCGAGCTGGTTCTTAAGTCCGTAAGGCTGGTTTCCGATAGCTGCATACAGGCTGATTGCCATAGGGGTACTCATCTGCTTGTCGAAGCTGATCGAGAGGGGTCCCTCACGGAGTTCGTTTCCGGCGAGCTTGTAGGTCTCGGTCTTTCTCTTCTTTGCGGGGAGCGAGCCGATGTACTTCTCGATAAGCGGCTTAGCCTCGTCAATGCTGATGGCGCCGGTAATGATGAAGCAGAAGTCTGCTGCGTTGGAGAAGCGCTCGGCAGCAATCTTCATCGTACGGGCGTAGTCGACCTTGTCGATATCTGCAGACTTAAGGCTGTAGGCGCGCTCAGGGCGTGCGTAGAGCTTCTTAAGGCTATCCTGGAACGCGGAGATAGGCTGAGCTTCCTGATTTGCGAGGACAGCTGCGTTCTTAGTCTTCCAAGAAGCAAAGGACTCGTCGTCGCTGCGCAGTGAAGTAAAGTACAGATAGTTGAGCTGGAGAAGGGTCTCGAAGTCCTTGGGGGCTGCGCGGCCTCTGAGCTGCTCGGCGTACTCGCCTACTGATGCGTTGAGGAAGACGGTCTTTCCGGTAAGAGCCTTTGAGAGCTCGGGCTTGGAGAAGGCTCCGAGGCCGGCTACATCGATAAGCTCGTTGAGAGCGGAAAGATTTACGAGATCGGAATCCGGATAGAGCGAGTTACCGCCGTAGCTGAAGCCTCTGAAGAGGACCTGATCGGCGTTGAAGTCGGTCTGACGGAAGAATACGGTAGCACCGTTCTTAAGGGTAAGTTGAGTGTATCCGAAAGGAGCGGCAGCGGTCTTCTTGACCTTTCCGGCCTTGGGCTCCTTAGAGATAAGCGGCTGATCGGAAACCTTGTCCTCGTAAGGAGCAATTTCCTCTGCCTCCACTGCTGCGAGAGCTGTCTTCACCTCTTCCTCTGTAGGATAGACGAGGCCATCCTTCTCAGGAAGCATACAGACTACTACGAGGTTGTCCGGCTCGATAACAGATGCAACGATCTGATTTACAGCCTCTACAGGGATCATAGGAGCAAGCTGCTGGGCAAGAGTGTACTCGTTCTCGAGGCCCATAATCGGCTCATTGTCGATGAAGTTGCGTACATACTCGCGGCAGTACTGTCCGCTGGTCTTCTTGTCGCGCTGTTTGTAGCGTGTCTCAAGATTTGAAAGGAAGTCCTCACGTGCGCGGTCATACTCGGAGGCGGTAAAGCCGTTGCGGATGACGCGGAGCATCTCACGATACACAGAAGTAACGGCGCGCAGAAGCTGGTTCTCATCGAAAATTACAGTTCCTGAGTAAGCCTCTTCGGTCTTTGCGAGGAAGAACTCCTCGGTACCGATGTTGGCATCTACGAAGTCAGGATCTGCTTTCTCTGTCATTTCGGTGAGGCGCTGGCCAACCATATAGTCAGCCACACTCATCGCATAATAGTAAACTGCGTAATTGAGATCGGCTTTCTCCTCAGGCTTTACAGCAGCGTGTTTCTTGAAGATATAGGAGATAGCATAAGGCTGTTCCTTATCGGAAGCGATGCTGACGATAGGCTCCTTATTGTCTTCGATAGCGGGATAGTAGCGCTCGGCTGCATCGGGGCCTGCTGCGGGAAGGCTGCTGAAAGTAGAAGCGATCTTAGCCTCGACCTCGTCTACATTGATATCACCGACCACTACGATAGCCTGCTGATCGGGCCTGTACCACTTCTTGTAATAAGCGCGGAGGGCCTCATACGGGAAGTTATCTACTACAGACATAAGGCCGATAGGCATACGCTGACCATACTTGTTTCCGGGGTAGATCTCAGGAAGGATCTTGTCGAGCATGCGCATCTGGGCATTCTGCCTCGAACGCCACTCTTCGTGGATGACTCCCCTTTCGTGGTCGATGTCATCGTCCTCGAGAAGGAGGGCGCCAGCCCAGTCGTGGAGAATAAGGAGGCAGGTGTCAACTGCGGTAGGGAAAGTTCCAACGGGGACATTGTCGATGTTGTAGACTGTCTCGTCGATTGAAGTGTAGGCGTTGAGGTCAGCGCCGAACTTCACACCGATGCTCTCGCAGTACTTGATAATGCCGTTTCCTGCGAAGTTCTCACTTCCGTTGAAGCACATATGCTCAAGGAAATGGGCAAGACCTCTCTGATCTTCCTCTTCGAGGATGGAACCTACTTTCTGGGCAATGTAGAAATTGGCCTGGCCTTTAGGCTCCTCGTTGTGTCTCACATAATAAGTAAGACCGTTCTCAAGCTGTCCGATACGGACTGCAGGATCGATGGGAAGAGCCGGCATTTGCTGGCCGTAACTCACTGCGCCGGCGAGAAGAGCCAGCGCGAAGATGATTGTTTTCTTCATAATCGATTTAAAGTTAACCAACAATTAATTATATTTTGAGGTCAAATATACAAAAATTATACCTACCCTGTACCCCCCACGCCTACTCTAGGCTCTCATTCCCACCGGAACGCTGATTTCCCATGATTCTGGCGAGTTTGAGCTCTGCTTTAACCCCGAATTGTTAATTATCCTTGATTCTGGCGGATTTCGGGGTTGTTTTTCTGCCGATATTCTGAGTTGTGCAGAAGGTCCCCCACACGTTTGCGGAAGGTCCCCGCTGTTTTTGCACAAGGTGGAATTCTAACACGGGGACCTTGCGCACAAAACCCCATCACATGCCTTCTGGCGCGCAAGGTGTCGCCCCTTTTCTTCCACCT
>CAJOJC010000101.1 GCA_905234775.1 uncultured Bacteroidales bacterium
ACGAAGCCATACTCGCCGCGGACCGCCTGCGCTACGAGCTCATGCCGTATATCTACACCATGGCCGCCCGGGTCCATTTCGACGACTATACGATCATGCGCCCGCTGGTAATGGATTTCACCGACGATTCGAAGGCCCGCACGATAAGCGACGAGTTCATGTTCGGCGACGCCATCCTCGTCTGCCCGGTCTATACATACAAAGCCCGCGAGCGCCAGGTCTACCTGCCGGCCGGTTCCGACTGGTACGACGCCAATGACAATTACCGCTGCTACAGCGGAGGCCGGATCATCACCGCCCCCGCCCCCTACGAGTACTGCCCGCGCTACTGGCGCTCAGGCCAGATAGTTCCCACCGGCGCTGTCGTCGAGAGCACGGCCGAGCCCCAGAACGACCTGACCATCACCGTCTTCTCGGGCAAGGACGCTTCCTACAGCCTCTATGAAGACGAGGGAACAAATTACAACTACGAGAAAGGCAAGTTCAGCCGCATCGGTTTCGAATGGGACGACGGCAGCCGGACTCTTACCATCGCCGCCCGCGAAGGAAAGTTCAAGGGTATGGCAAAAAAGCGTAACTTTACGATAAAGATCGTATCCCCAGCCGGAGTGAAAGTTTCCGAGACGGTGTACGACGGATCCAGGACCACATTGAATTTTTAACATCATATGAAACGAATAATTCTCGCAGTAGCGCTGCTTGCTGTTTCTCTCAGCGCATTTGCAAAACTTTCAGTCAAAGAACCCTGCAGCGACGGAATGGTACTTCAGCAGAAGGCTCAGCCCGTAGTATGGGGCCACGCCACTCCCGGAATGGTAGTCAATGTGAAAACCAGCTGGGACGGCGAAACATATGAGGCCGTAACCGACTTCAAAGGAGTCTGGAAGGTCAACGTCGTAACTCCCGAAGCTTCGTACGAACAGTATGAGATTACAGTTAAAGGCGACGGAAGCACCCTCAAGATAAAGAACGTCCTGATAGGGGAAGTATGGATTGCCAGCGGACAATCCAATATGGAGATGCCGGTAAGGGGCTATTACAACTGCCCTGTAGAAGGCGCCTCCGAGCTTATCGCCAATATCAAGCTCAAGGGTAAGGTCCGTATGTTCTCTGTGTCTCAGTATCAGTCCGACGAACCTCTCGACGATGTCCGCAAGTCCAGCGGATGGCAGGAAGCAGACTCCCGCGGCGTACTCTGGATGAGCGCCACCGCTTTCTTCTTCGCCCGTCAGCTCAACAGCACCCTCGATGTCCCGGTAGGAATCATAGCTTTCCCTTACGGCGGAACCCGCGTAGAGAGCTGGCTTCCTAAAGAGATACTCGAAGAGTACGGCGAGCCGCTCGAAAGAATCGAACAGAACCATTATCACAATCCCTTCAGGATGTACAACTCGATGCAGCGTCCTATGCAGGGCTATACCGCCAAGGGCTTCATCTGGTATCAGGGCTGCTCGAATGTGGGCCACGACGACGTCTTCGTCGAAAGGATGAGCCGTCTTATCAAGCGCTGGCGCGAAGACTGGGGCGACAAAAACGCCTCGATGCCGTTCTACCAATGTGAAATCGCTCCATGCAACGGCTACGGCGGAAGCAGCCCCGCTCTGCGTAAAGCCCAGCACGAATGCGCGGCCAGCGTTCCCAACGGAGGCATAGTCGTCACCAACGACCTTGCATACCCCTACGAGAGCGACCAGATCCATCCCTGCCAGAAAAGGCAGGTCGGCGAAAGGCTCGCCTATCTCGCGCTCAACCGCGACTACGGCTTCGATGCAATCGCCTGCTACTCTCCCGAGGCTACCGGTATTTTCAGGATCGGAGCCATGGGCGGCTCGCTCGGAGTGTACCTTTCAAACAGTACCAACGGCCTTGATCGCTGGAGAGATATCGTAGGCCTTGAGATCGCAGGCGAAGACGGCGTCTTCTACCCTGTCACGGTAGCCGGTTTCGACTGGAACGGCCACTTCCTCAACGTCAGCAGCCCGGACGTACCCAATCCCGTCGAGGTCCGCTACGGCTGGGGCGACTTCGTTCCCGGCAACCTCCACAACGTCGAGGGCCTGCCGGTCTCGCCGTTTGACCTCAAACTGTAAAAGGATATGACAAATACTAACAAGGGCTCAGGAGCCTACCTGTTCGGGATAGTCCTGACCGCAGTGCTCGGCGGTCTGCTCTTCGGATACGACACTGCAGTTATTTCCGGTGCGGAGCGCGGCCTGCAGGCGTTTTTCTCCAGCGCTGCGGATTTTAACTACACCGACATCCTCCATGGCTTCACTTCCTCCAGCGCCCTTATCGGCTGCATAATAGGAAGCGCCGTTTCCGGTCTGCTGGCCGGCCGCCTCGGGCGCAAGCGCTCGCTGTTTATCGCCGGTATCTGCTTCTTCCTTAGCGCCGCAGGTTCTTACAACCCCGAATTCCTCTTCTTCGAGAAGGGAGTCGCAACTAAGAGCCTCTGGATTATGTTCAACTTCTACCGTATTCTCGGTGGAGTCGGAGTGGGTATAGCTTCTGCAATCTGCCCCATGTACATAGCCGAGGTCTCCCCCGCCGGCAAGCGCGGAAAGCTCGTGAGCTGGAACCAGTTCGCAATTATCTTCGGACAGCTGGTCGTCTACTTCGTGAACTTCCTGATCATCCAGTCCCACAAAAACGATCCCGCTATAGTCGAATGGACCAATAACATAGGCTGGCGTCTGATGTTCGGTTCGGAATGTATCCCCGCCGGTCTGTTCACCATCCTTATCCTTCTTGTGCCCGAGACTCCGCGTTTCCTCGTCATGTCCGGCCAGGAAGAAAAGGCTCTTCATGTTCTTTCCCGAATCAACGGCAGCTCAGTAGCATCCCAGATTCTCGCTGACATCAAGAATACAGTAGTCGAGAAAAAGGAGAAGCTCTTCGCATACGGCTTCATCGTCATCTTTATCGGCTGCATGCTCAGCGTATTCCAGCAGTTCGTCGGAATCAACGCCGTACTGTATTTCGCGCCCAGGATCTTCGATTCGATGGGAATGGGCAACCCCATGACCCAGACCGTGTTGATGGGTGTGGTCAATATCACCTTCACCCTGGTCGCGATCTTTACCGTCGAGAGGCTCGGTCGCAAGCCCCTACTGATTACGGGCTCGCTGGGAATGGCCCTCGGCGCAATAGGAGTAGCCCTGGCCGACGCCGTTCCGGGAATGCCCGGAATAGTTGGCGTACTCAGCATCATGATCTACTCAGCTTCGTTCATGTTCAGCTGGGGTCCCATCTGCTGGGTGCTGATTTCCGAGATCTTCCCCAATACCATCAGGGGCGCCGCAGTCGCTATCGCTGTCGCTTTCCAGTGGATCTCGAACTTCATCGTCAGTTCCACCTTCGTTCCCCTTTATACCTGGAGTCCGGCGTTTACCTACGGCCTATACGGCGCCATGTGCCTTCTCGCCGCCTTCTTTGTGTGGAGGCTGGTGCCTGAAACGAAAGGCAAAACCCTCGAGGATATGACAGCACTCTGGAAAAACAGAAAGTAATGTACTCTTTAGGAATAGACATAGGATCTTCATCTGTCAAGGTATCGCTGCTGGACATCCAGTCCGGCAAGTGTGTTGCTGCTGCTACCAACCCCAAGACCGAGGCGCCCATTACGGCCGTCAGAAAGGGCTGGGCCGAGCAATCGCCGGATATGTGGTGGATTCAGATCCTGAATGGAGTGGCCGAAATTGCAGCCGCGGGTTACTCTATGTACGAGGTCGGCTGCATCGGCATCACCTACCAGATGCATGGTCTGGTAGCAGTAGGAGCCGACGGTAAACCGGTGCGAGACGCAATCATCTGGTGCGATTCCAGGGCCGTCGATACAGGCGCCAAAGCTTTTGACTCTATTGGTCGCGAAAAGTGTCTTGAGCATCTCCTGGGCTCCCCCGGCAATTTTACTGCAAGCAAACTCGCATGGGTTAAGGAGAACGAACCCGCAATTTTCTCGAAAATAGTCAGGTTCATGCTCCCC
>CAJOJC010000102.1 GCA_905234775.1 uncultured Bacteroidales bacterium
CAAGACCTTTACCGAAAAGCCGAGCGAGGAGCTTGCAAAAGTCTTCCTCCGAAGTGGAGAATTCTATTGGAACTCAGGTATTTACATCTGGTCCGCAAAGACTGTCCGGCGCGAGCTCGAGGAGCATGTCCCCGAAGTGACACGCCTCTTTACCGGCTGGGAGGAGCATATCGGAACCCCGGACGAAGCCGCCTTCATCGAGAAAGCGTACGCCGACTGTCCGAAGATATCCCTCGACTACGGAGTCCTCGAAAAGACGGACAACGCCTGGCTCTACCCCGCCCGGTTCGGATGGAACGACATCGGGGACTGGAACAGCTTCTTCTCCCTCGCCGGGAAAAACGAGGACGGGAACCTGGCCTATGCCGGCAAGGCCCTCCTTGAGAACACCCGTGGAACGATAGTCGCAACGGCCAAGGAAGGAAAACTCATCGCCCTCAGCGGGCTCCGTGACTATCTCGTCGTTGACACCAACGACGTCCTCCTTATCTGCCCCCGCGACGCCCGCTCCATCAAGGAAATCACCTCCCGCATCGCCATGCCGGAGTTCGAGAAGTACCGGTAGCGGACCGGACCAATCAAAACAAAAAAAGAGGATGACCTTTGAAGTCATCCTCAATTTGTTATGAGCTTAAACGACTACCAGCCAGGGTTCTGGCCGAGGTTCTCGTTGAGAGAAATCTGGCCTGAAGGGATCGGATTCAAATAGTACTTCTTGTCGTATTTGCGTCCGGTCGTGCCGTTCATCGTGTCGATGTAACCATCAGCACCAATCTTGATCTTGTCATTAGCCGTCGGCTGGAGAGAGCCCACATAGGCGCCCTTGCCAAGGTTGGGATTATTCGAATGATCAAGTTTGTCGAGCTGATGCCAGCGAATTAAGGACCAGTAACGGTCATTGTTGTCGTACATCAACTCAACACGACGCTCGCGGCGAACTTCCCAAATCAGGTTGCTTACACCCATGTTGTTTGCCGGGTCTGCCTTCGGAGAGGCGCTCAAGTGCGGCATACCTACACGGTCGCGGAGCAGATTAACTGCATTAACAGCATCGGTGTTGTCTCCATTCTCTGCGCACGCCTCAGCGTAGTTGATGATAACGTTACTGAGCCAGAATACAGGAGCATCGGTATATCCTCCGTTGGTAGCATTTCTCAACGCAGCATCCGTGAATTCAGGGTTGTCGAACTTAAGGACGCCATATCCTGTCGAGGAAGTTGCCTCCGCGCCAAGCGAATACCTTCTGTAACCGCAGCCAGGGAAGAAAAGATACTGGTCGACAGCATCGGAGAGACGAGGGTCGCGATTTGCAAGTACGGCGCTGATGTCAATGATCCATGTCCTGGAGTCAGCAATTGTTCCAGGGACGACAGGGACGACAACACCATGGTCGCTCTTCGGCTTCGCCGTATTGGCAAGGCACTCTCCATCGGTGAAAAGGTATGCGTCGAACGCATCCTTGGTCATACCATTGGTGGTGGTCGAACCGCATGTATAGTCAATCAGAGCATGAACCATGGTACCATAAACATAATGCTTATAGAGAATCATCTCTTTGGTGGCATCTGACTTACCAAGGTCGAAAGAATTATAGATTGCCCTATAGGAAGTACTCCTTTCATACATGTCTGTCATTTCCATGATTGCCTTTGAGGCGGTCTTGCACTCTCCGAGATACTTGGCAGCACGTGAGGCATCAGGGGCCTTCTGGCCATCGGCAGCGACGCGATATTTGCAGAATGTACCCTCATAGAGGCAGATTTCGGACTTCATCGCAAGAGCGACGGCCTTGTTGAAGGCAGTTCTGGAAGAAGCATTATCAGTGATGTTTTCAATGGCAAAATTAAGATCTTCAAGAACTTTATCCATAACTGCATCACGATCCTGACGTGCTCCGTAAAGAATACTCTCGTCGTTGACATCCAGGACTTTGTCCACATAATAGCAGTCACCGAACGCACGGACAAGGCAATAGTGCTGCCATGCTCTGTAAAGACGTCCGATACCGAGCCAGTTATTCTTCGCCTTTTCGCTCATGGAGGCAATCCCGGGAATGGCCTCGATCATGATGTTCGCACGGCGGATTTCCGTGTAGCAGCTCGACCAAGTACCGTTTGTCGCAGGAACAGAAGTATAACTCCATTCGGTATATCCGACAACCGCCTGGTTGTCATTCAGCGTCGGGAAATAGAAGTTGCAGGAGCCGCCTGTGCCGTATCCCGTCCACTCGTTGTAGAAGTAGTTGGCATACATTTCCACATTGGTCTCGCTCGTAAAGTAGTTGGACTTCGTAAAGGAAGTCAGCGGGTTCCCATCGAGAATCTCTTCCTGGAAATCACTACAGGAAGAAAGACCGAGTCCCAGAATCGCTACTGCAAGGAAAATGATATATTTTTTCATAATCGTATCTCTTTAGATGTTAGAACGTAATCTGGAGACCGCAGGAGTAGGTACGATAAATCGGCTCAGTACGACCCCAGACACCGTTCGCATAGGAACCGGTTCCCGTATTGATTTCAGGATCCAGACCGGTACCATTGGTGTGGTCGATAATATCAAGCAGGTTGGTTCCGGTAAAGTAAACCCTGGCTTTTTCGATCTTTACACGGTCTGTGAGGTTATGCGGTAGGGTATAACCGACAGTAACATTCTTCAGACGAAGATATGCCATGTTGACAAGATACTTAGTCTGGGGATAGAAGTTGTAGCAGCCATTATCTACGATTGCAGAAGAGATGTTGCCACGACCTGCGCCACCTCCGTACAGGGCAGGGAAATCCGCGCTCTGATTGACATTCTCTTCAATCACCTGCTGGGCGGTTACATAACTGGTCTGGTTGGAATAGAGTGCGTCGACACCGCGCATCATCGGCATCACGAAAGCAGACTGGGTCCACATGTCACGCTTGCCGACACCCTGGAAATACATGTCGATATCGAAGCCCTTCCACTCACCACCGATACGGAGTGAATACTGATAACGGGGGGTCGTATTACCGATCTTGATAAGGTCACCGTGGTTGTTCGGAGTTCCGACGGCATCTTCTTCACCCTCGTTACCCCAGTTGATGACACCGTTGCCGTCCTGGTCGACGAACTTGATGTCACCGGCTCCGTAGTGGAACTTGCCGGATTCAAGAAGCGTCTGGCTAGGGGAAGCGGCCACATCTGCGGCGCTCTCAAAGTAGCGGTCCGTCTCGAAGCCCCAGATTTCTCCGTATTCCTTACCTGTATAGTAGTTATTGATCAGGTTGTTGGAATCCCAGTAGAGAACCTTGGTCTTATAATCAGAAAGGTTCGCGATGGCATAGACGCTGAATTCGCCGAAATTGTGGTGCCAGTCAACATTGATTTCCCAACCACGGGTGCGGAGGGAGCCGGCATTCTCATAAGCGGCGGAAGCGCCAAGAACCTGGGGAAGGGCCTTGCCGGGGGCGAGCATGTCGCGCGTATCCCTCTGGAACCAGTCGAACGTTACGTTGAGATCTCCCTTCAGTAAACCGAGGTCGAGACCAAAGTTTGTCGTGGCGATGCTTTCCCAGGTAAGCGACTCGGAGACCATCTTAGGCATTCCGAAATAGTCATATTTGCTGCTGCCTGTGCCGAGCCAGTTGACGGCATTCGTGGATTTGGACATGGTCTCGAGGAACATATTGGAGCCCACCTCCTGGTTACCTACTTCGCCGTAGGAAAGGCGGAGCTTCGCGTTATTGACATGCTCCTTGAGCGGCTCGAAGAACGCCTCGTCGGAGATTCTCCATCCGAGTGATCCGGAAAGGAAGTTCGCCCACTGGTCTTTCTCAGGGAACTTCGAAGAACCGTCACGACGGATATTGAACTCAGCAAGGTACTTGCCGGCATAGTCGTAGTTGATACGGCCGAAGAAACCCATGGAACCCTCATGCGTATGGCTGTGGGTATAGCTGTAATCCTCATTAGTGAGAGCAAGTTCAATCATATT
>CAJOJC010000103.1 GCA_905234775.1 uncultured Bacteroidales bacterium
GAACGCTTGTGTTCTTCTGAACAATGCAGGCGAACTCCGCGGCACCCGTATCTTTGGCCCCGTCGCCAGGGAACTCCGCGAGAACTATATGAAAATCGTTTCATTGGCCCCCGAGGTCCTTTAACAAATGAGCACCATGAACAAATTACGCATCAAGAAAGGTGACAACGTCATCGTCATCGCCGGCAACGACAAAGGCAAGACCGGAAAGGTCCTCTCCGTCGCTCCCGCCGAGAACCGTGCTATCGTTGAAGGAGTAAACCTCGTCAGCAAGCACACCAAACCGAATTCGAAGGCTCCTCAGGGTGGTATCATCAAGAAGGAAGCCCCCATCAATGTTTCAAACCTCTCGCTCATCGACCCTAAGAGCAATACCGCTACCCGCGTGGGTTATAAGGTAGTCGACGGCAAGAAGGTCCGTTATGCTAAAAAATCAGGAGAGGAGATCAAGTAATTATGGCAAAGACAAATAAAGCAGCTGAGGCTCAGGTACTCCCTGCAGGCTATGTTCCTACCCTCAAGAAGGTGTACAAGGAGCAGATCGTAGATTCTCTCGTGAAGCAGTTCAACTACACTACCGTAATGCAGTGCCCTAAGCTCGTCAAGATCACCATCAACGAAGGTGTCGGCGAAGGTACTCAGGACCGCAAGGTAGTTGAGGAAGCTGCAGCAGAACTCTCACTCATCACCGGCCAGAAGGCCCTCATCACCGTTTCCAGGAAAGACATCTCGAACTTCAAGCTCCGTAAGGGCATGCCCGTCGGCGTGAAGGTCACCCTCCGTGACGTCAAGATGTATGAGTTCCTCGAGAAGCTCGTCCGCGTTGTTCTCCCCCGTATCCGTGACTTCAACGGTGTCGCCGAGAATATGGACGGCCGCGGAAACTACACCCTCGGTATCAAGGAGCAGATCATCTTCCCCGAGATCGATATCGACAAGAACCCCCGCATCCACGGTCTTGAGATCACATTCGTAACAACCGCCAGGACAGACGAAGAGTGCCACGCACTTCTCGCAGGTTTCGGCATTCCTTTCAAGAAACATAACAACTAAAGATTATGGCAAAAGAATCAATGAAAGCCCGCGAAGTAAAGCGCGCAAAGCTCGTTGCCAAGTATGCCGAGAAGAGAAAGGCTCTGAAGGAAGCCGGCGACTATGCCGCCCTCGACAAGCTCCCTAAGAATGCGTCGCCCGTCCGTCTGCACAACCGTTGCAGCCTCACCGGCCGTCCGAAGGGATATATGAGAGCGTTCGGTCTCAGCCGTATCCAGTTCCGTGAGATGGCCGCCAATGGCCTCATCCCCGGCGTCAAGAAGGCAAGTTGGTAGAAATTAAAAAGTA
This sequence comes from uncultured Bacteroidales bacterium, assembly GCA_905234775.1. The sequence continues at coordinate 1,342 of CAJOJC010000103.1, forward strand.
AACAGATATGACAGATCCCATTGCAGATTATCTCACCAGGATCCGCAACGCCTATATGGCAGGAAAGAAAGTCGTGGAGATCCCTTCCTCTAAGATGAAGGTTGCCATGACCCAGATCCTTTTCGAGAAAGGCTATATCCTCTCCTACAAGGTAGTTGAGGCTCAGCCGCAGAATACTATCAAGATCGCTCTGAAGTATCATCCTCAGACCAAGGCAGCCGCTATCAAAGGCATCGACCGCGTGTCGACCCCCGGTCTTAGGAAGTACACAGACGCCGAGAATCTTCCCCGCGTCCTCAACGGCCTCGGAATCGCAATCCTCTCGACATCCAAGGGAATCATCACCGACAAAGAAGCCAAGGAGCTTGGCGTCGGCGGAGAGGTTATTTGCTACGTATATTAATATTTAAACTTATTATAAATAATGTCACGAATTGGTAAATTGCCTGTAAGCCTTCCGACCGGAGTAACAGCCGAGCTGCTCCCCGGCAACGTAGTGAAGGTTAAAGGACCTCATGGCGAGATGTCCCAGAAAGTTGATCCGGACATCACTGTGACCATCGAGGACAATCAGATCAAGTTCGCCCGCCCGACCGATCAGCCCCGTCACCGTTCGATGCACGGTCTTTACCGCGCACTCGTCCACAACATGGTGGTTGGCGTCAGCGAGCAGTTCACAATCCGTCAGGAACTCGTAGGTGTCGGTTACCGTGTCGCAAGCCTCGGAAACAACATCCTCCAGTTCTCTCTCGGTTACTCTCACGAAATTCAGCTCCAGCTTCCCAAGGAGGTCACAGCCGAGATTCCCGACGTCAAGAAGGGAGAAAATCCGAAGCTCGTCCTCAAGAGCTGCGATAAGCAGCTTGTCGGCCAGGTGGCAGCCAAGATCCGTTCATTCCGTAAGCCCGAACCTTACAAGGGTAAAGGTATTAAGTTCGTTGGTGAGCAGCTTCGTCGCAAAGCTGGTAAGACTGCAGCCGCTAAATAATAGGAGATTGAATTATGGCATTGAATATCATTACCGTATTCGCAAACACGTCAGCGGAACTGCAGAAAAGCCCCGTCTTGCCGTATTCAGGAGCAACAAGGCTATCTATGCACAGGTAATTGATGACGAGCAGGGCAAAACTCTTGCAGCTGCTTCTTCAAATGACAAGGCTCTCGCAGTCGAATGCAAGGGCAAGAATGGTATCGAGGCAGCGGCGATTGTCGGAAAGGCACTCGCAGAGCGCGCTCTCGCAGCAGGTATCACAACGGTCTGCTTCGACCGTGGAGGTTACCTCTACCATGGAAGGGTTAAAAGTTTGGCAGACGCTGCCCGTGAAGGCGGCCTCGTATTCTAACAGTACAGACTATGGCAAATACAAATGTTAAAAGAGTAAAGACGTCTGACCTTGAACTTAAGGACAGACTCGTCGCCATCCAGAGGGTTACCAAGGTGACCAAGGGTGGTCGTCACTTCCGCTTTGCCGCTATCGTGGTAGTGGGAGATGAGAACGGCGTAGTTGGTTATGGTCTGGGTAAGGCAAACGAAGTTACCTCCGCTATCGCGAAGGCTACCGAGGATGCTAAGAAGAACCTCGTGAAAGTCCCGGTCATCAACAAGACTATCCCCCACGAGCAGGAAGCCCGCTACGGTGGTGCACGCGTGTTCATGAAGCCCGCAGCGCCCGGTACCGGTGTTAAGGCCGGTGGTGCTATGCGCGCCGTCTTCGAGAGCGCAGGCGTTCAGAACGTCCTCGCAAAGTCGAAGGGCTCTTCCAACCCCCACAACCTTATCAAGGCCACTGTTACAGCTCTGACCGAGATGAGGGATGCCTATACGGTTGCCGGTCTTCGCGGTATTCCTATGTCCAAAGTGTTTAACGGTTAATCATGGAGGATAAGAATATGGCAAAGCTTAAAGTAACCCAGGTTATCAGTAAGAACGGAGAGACCAAGCGTCAGATCGCAAACCTGCGCTGCCTTGGCATCCGTAAACTCAATCAGACCGTCGAGATCGAGGATACTCCCGTTGCAAGGGGTCAGATCCAGAAAGTCGCTCATCTCGTAAAGGTCGAAGAAGTCAAATCCAAGAAATAGTAAGGAGGACTGATATATGAAACTTGAAAATTTGACACCCGCTAAGGGATCGACAAAAACAAGGAAAAGAATCGGTCGTGGAGAAGGTTCAGGACGCGGCGGTACTTCGACCCGTGGTATGAACGGCGCCGGATCTCGTTCCGGTTTCTCCCACAAGATCGGCTTTGAAGGTGGTCAGATGCCCCTTCAGAGGCGTATGCCGAAGTTCGGTTTCAAGAACCCTACCCGCGTTGAGTACAAAGCTGTCAACGTAGCTACCCTTGAGACCATCGCCCAGAAGTTCAACCTCACCGAAATCGGTGTGGACGACATCAAGGCGGCAGGCTTCGCTTCCAAGAACGATCTTATCAAGGTGCTCGGCAATGGAGAGATCAAAGCTGCTGTTACTGTAACCGCAGACGCTTTCTCCAAGTCCGCAATCGCCAAAATCGAGGCTGCCGGCGGTAAGGCAGTCGTAGCTGAATAATTACTACAATGAAGTTCATAGAGACAATAAAGAACATCTTCAAGATTGAGGAGCTGCGTAAGAGGATCGCCTATACGGTCGCCCTCCTTCTGGTGTATCGTCTCGGTTGCTTCATTGTGCTTCCGGGTATCGATGCATCGATGCTGGCTACCCTCCAGAGCAACTCGAATCAGGGTCTTGTAGGACTCCTGAACATGTTCTCCGGTGGCGCCTTCGGCAACGCCTCTATCTTTGCATTGGGTGTGATGCCTTACATCTCGGCATCCATCGTCATCCAGCTTCTCGGAGTGTTCGTTCCTTATTTCCGCAAACTCCAGATGGAGGGTGAAAGCGGACGTAAGAAGATGAACCAGATGACCCGTGTCCTCACGATCATCGTCATCTGCATCCAGGCTCCTGCGTACCTCGCTTCGGTCCACTCTCAGATTCCTGCAGAGGCGTTCGTAGCGGTCCGCAACCTTGGATGGAGCGGCTTCGTGTTCAACCTTGTATCCACTCTCATCCTGATGTCGGGCTCGATGTTCGTGATGTGGCTGGGCGAGCGTATTACCGATCGTGGTATCGGTAACGGTATTTCGATCATCATCATGATCGGTATCGTCGCCCGTCTGCCTTATGCACTCATGGCCGAAATCACTGAGAAGGTTACCACCACAAACGGCGGTGTGATTCTGCTCATCATCGAACTGGTTATCTGGTTCTTTGTCATCGTTGCAGCAATCGCGCTCGTACAGGCAGTCCGCAAGGTTCCCGTACAGTACGCCAAGAGAGTTATCGGAAACCGTCAGTACGGTGGTGTACGCCAGTACATCCCTCTGAAGATCAACGCAGCCGGCGTTATGCCTATCATCTTCGCCCAGGCGCTGATGCTCTTCCCTATCCTCTTCTCGCGCTGGGACGCCACCCGTGGACTCGCTGCGACCCTTGGTAACTACACCGGATTCTGGTACAACTTCCTGTTCGCCCTGATGGTTATCATCTTCACGTACTTCTACACAGCCGTTACGGTCAACCCGACTATGATGGCGGAAGACATGAAGCGCAACGGCGGATTCATCCCCGGTGTGAAGCCCGGCAAGAAGACCGTTGAGTATCTCGACTCCATTATGTCGAGGGTTACTCTCCCCGGTTCCATCGCCCTGGCTTTCATCGCGATCCTTCCCGCTCTTGCAATGATCCTCGGAGTTTCGAACTCGTTCGCAAGCTTCTACGGCGGTACTTCGCTGCTGATTCTTGTGGGCGTTGTCCTCGACACACTGCAGCAGGTTGAAGGTTATCTGCTCATGCGCCACTACGACGGTCTCATGAAGACCGGTCGTCTCAGCGGTCGCTCGGGCATGTAGTTCTTTGAAAAACACAAAGGAAAGATGGTTAAGCCTAAAACCGAAGAAGAGATCGAGCTTTTGAGGGAGAATGCAATTCTCGTTTCAAAGACGCTGGCTGAGGTCGGTAAAAAGGTTGCCCCAGGTGTGACAACTTTAGAGTTGAACAGGGTAGCCGAGACCTTCATCCGCGACCACGGCGCGATCCCCAGTTTCCTCGGTTATGACGGCTTTCCCGCAGCCCTCTGTCTTTCGGTCAACGACGTAGTCGTCCACGGTTTTCCGTCGGACTACATCCTTAAGGAAGGCGATGTCGTGAGCGTAGACTGCGGTACCTTGTACAAGGGGTACAACGGTGACTCCGCATACACTTTCCCCGTAGGGGAGGTGGATGCGAAGACCCGCAAGCTCCTTGATGTTACCAAGGCCTCGCTTTACAAAGGAATAGAGGCGGCTGTGGCAGGCGGCAGGGTCGGCGACATCGGATACGCGGTGCAGTCGTATGCCGAATCATTCGGTTTCTCCGTAGTTCGTGAGCTGGAAGGCCATGGACTCGGAAGAGAGATGCACGAACAGCCCGGAATTCCGAACTACGGAAGAAGGGGCCATGGTCCGCACCTCGTAGACGGAATGGTCATCTGTATCGAGCCTATGATCAACGCGGGCGGCCGCGGGGTCTACCTCGACCGTAATGGTTGGGCAGTCCACACCGCCGACCGCGCCAAATCGGCTCACTACGAGCTTACGGTTGTTGTCCGTCGCGGACATGCTGAGCAGCTGTCTACCTTTGATTTTATCGAGAAAGATCCGACAATCAATTTTTAAAGAGATATTTCAATGTCGAAACAAGTAGCTATCGAACAAGACGGAAGAGTCATCGAAACCCTGCCCAATGCAATGTTCAAGGTGGAGTTGGAGAATGGCCACGTCCTTCTGTGCAACATCTCAGGTAAGATGAGAATGCATTTCATCCACATCCTCAACGGAGACAAA
>CAJOJC010000104.1 GCA_905234775.1 uncultured Bacteroidales bacterium
AAGGAACTGCGAAGGGTTCTTGCTGTCGAAAAGAATATAGGAGTAGATAGCAACGTCTATAAGGCCGAAAAGGAAGGTCCAGATCGAGCCGTTGGCAGAGCATACAGTACTGGCCACCCCGGCGAGAGCTCCCAGGGCAGTAAGCAGGAGCAGCAACACCCGCGGCTCCGAGAGAGACTGCACGAACAGGCCCCAATCCGTAAGGCCAAGGTCACGGATTTTTGCCAGACACGAAAGCACTACACAGATCGACATCCCCGCAAGGATGAAGACGTTGAACCATTTATTGAATTTTTCTTCGTTCATAATCACACATTAGATTCCTTCGCTTCGCTCGGAATGACAGGGGTAAGAGTTTGTTTTATCCGGGCGGCGAGCTTGGGGCCCACGAGCGCGGCGAGCTCCTCTTCGGTGGCGGCCGCTATGCGGGCAACGCTCCCGAAGTGGAGCAACAGGCGCTCGCGCGTACGCTCGCCCACTCCCGGAATTTCATCGAGAGCGGAATGCACCTGCGACTTCGAGCGCAGATTTCTGTGGAAGGTAATTCCGAAGCGGTGGGCCTCGTCGCGGATATGGGTTATCACCCTGAAAGCCTGGGAGTTACGATCAAGGAACAGCGGATACGGATCGTCCACCCTCACGATCTCTTCGAGCCTCTTCGCAAGACCCACGACCATGAACTTATCCTCCAGCCCGAGTTCCAGAATCGCCTGCCACGCAAACCCCAGCTGACCCTTTCCGCCGTCGATCACAACCAGCTGCGGCAGGTCGTCCGGAGCCTCGGCCAGCAAGCGCGAATAGCGCCTGTTAACCACCTCCTTCATCGAAGCATAGTCGTTCGCGCCCACAACGGTCTTTATCTTGAACTTGCGGTAATCCTTCTTCGACGGGCGCCCGCCGCGGAACACGACGCACGATGCAACGGGATTCGTTCCCTGGATGTTCGAGTTGTCGAAACACTCGATATGCATCGGAAGTTCCTTCATCCCAAGCGCATCGCGAATTTCCTCCAACGCCTGCTTCTTGAACTGCTCCGGATCGGTCTTTTCCAACTGCCTCAGCGAATTGAAATGGAATTCACGCGCATTCTTTGCACTCAGCTCCAGCAGCGCCAACTTATCGCCCCGAACCGGAATCTTAAACTCCACTCCCTCTATCTCCACATCCGGCAGGAACGGCACTATCACCTCCTTCGACAATTCCCCGAACTGCGACTCGATCTCAGCGATAAAAGTACTCAGCATCGACTCCCTGCTCTCCTCAATCTTACTCTTAAATACCAAATTCAACGATTGAATTATCGCCCCTCCCCTAATTCGCATAAAATTGCCATAGGCGGTGGAGGGGATTACCTCCGAGGCCTGTGGCCGCCCGTGGCCACATGAACGGGAGGGGCCCACAAGCGAAGCGTAGTGGGAGGGATGAGCGGAGCGAAGGCTTTCGGAGGTAACCCCTTCACCGCCGGAACCATAGGAGTCAAAAATTAGCGAGAAGACGTCGGCATCGCAGCCGTTAGCGGCCTGAATGACGCTCTTCGAGTAGTGCTCACGGAGAAGATCCAAACGCTCCTTGCAAACCTGGGCTGTTTCAAAATCTAAATCGGCGGAGGCCTGCTGCATGCGCGCAGTATATTCGCGAATCAGCGCAGCGGTATCGCCCTTAAGGATACGGACGATCTCGGCGATGTCGGCAGCATAATCAACCTGGGAATACTTCCCAACGCAAGGCCCCTCGCACTTTCCCAGATGAAGATCCAGGCAGGGGCGGTATTTGCGGCGGAGGATACCCTCCAGGTCGAGTTTCAGCTTACACGAGCGCAGCGGATAGGCAGACTCGAAAAAATCCACGAGAGCGTGGGCATGGCGGGCCGAACTGTACGGCCCGAAATAACGCGCGCCCTTGGTAACCCGGCGGGTAATGAACACCCGCGGAAAAGGCTCCTCGGTAACGCAGATCCACGGATAGGTCTTCGAGTCCTTTAAAAGGATATTATACTTCGGCTTATACTGCTTGATTAGATTATTCTCAAGCAGCAGTGCATCGGCCTCCGAATCGACTACGGAATACTGAGCGTCAGCGATCTTGCTGACCAGCACCCGCGTCTTGGCGTTCAGCCTCTCCGGCGGTACAAAATATTGAGCCACACGTTTATGGAGGTCCTTCGCCTTACCTACGTATATAACCGTTCCCTCGGAATCGTAATAACGGTAGACTCCGGGGGAATGCGGAAACAGAGCTATTTTTTCTCTAACGTCCAAGAGCTTCCTTTACGGCCGCCTCGATTCCGGCGCCCCTGATGCCCTTCTTGACGATAGTTCCGTCCGGGCCGAAGAGCATGATCTGAGGGATGGAATCGAAGCCATAGGCATCCGATGCGATCTTCTGGGCGTTGATGATCTGGTTCCAGGCAATGCCGAGTTCGGCGGCAGCCTTGACGGTATCTTCCGGCTTATCCCAGACAGCGACGCTCAGCATATCGAACTCAGGGCCTGCATATGTCTCATAGACCTTCTTAAGATTCGGAACTTCCCTTCTGCAGGGACCGCACCAGCTGGCCCAGAAATCTACGACAACCCATTTACCCTTTCCGATGAAATCAGAGAACTTCACGCCGTCAACCTCGAAATCCACGAAAGGCTTACCCTCTGCGGTCTGCTTGAGAACCTCGAGTTTATTCTGGACTCCGATAATATAATCGTTCTTACGAAGCTCGGGTCCGAGGGTCGCGATAAGTTTTTCGACCTCATCAGGTTCGAGATCTCCATGGACTTCCTTGAAAGCCATCAGACCGACCTCGTTGTTGCGGTTCTGCCTGATAGTCTTCAGACAGAGATCCGTATACTTACCCTGAGCAACATCATAGAGAGACTGCATCTTAGCCTCTTTCTCTTCCTCGGTAAGGGCGGCATCGGCATCGACCTCCTCGATAGCAGAATTGAAATCTGCTATGATCGTCTGCAGATCCTGCTGGAACTTCGCCTTCTTTTCATCGATATTGCCGCTCGAGCAGGCAACTACCAACACGGCAGCCACAACTGCCAGATAAAAAACCTTCTTCATAATGTAACAGTTAAAAAAACAACCGGCCCGCCAAAGGCGAAACCGGTTGTAAATATAAGTAATTTTTCCGTGAGGAAAACTACTTTCCGTTGTCCCTGCGGGGGCGACGGTCTCCGCGGCGTCCGCCACGGTCGCGTCCACCCTGACGGGGAGCGCCGGATGCCTGGGCATTGGCGGCAGCGACGGCTGCGGGAGTAAGATCCTGCCTTCCGTACTTCTCGCCGTTGCAAATCCAGACCTTGATGCCAAGAGCACCGACCTTGGTGCTTGCAACTGCAAGTGCGTAGTCGATATCGGCGCGGAATGTATGGAGAGGCGTACGGCCTTCCTTGAACATCTCGCTACGGGCCATTTCGGCGCCGCCTACGCGGCCGCTGATCTGAACCTTGATACCTTCTGCGCCTACGCGCATCGTATTCGCAACGGCCATCTTGATAGCCCTGCGGTAGCTGACACGACCCTCGATCTGACGAGCGATGGAATCGGCCACGATGTTGGCGTCGACTTCGGGTTTCTTGACTTCGTAGATGTTGATCTGGACGTCCTTGCCGGTGACCTTCTTAAGCTCTTCCTTAAGTTTGTCGACCTCTGCGCCACCCTTACCGATGATGAAACCGGGGCGTGCGGCATAGATAGTGACGGTGACGAGCTTCAGAGTCCTCTCGATGATGATCCTCGAAAGGCTGGCCTTGGAAAGGCGGCCACCCAGATACTTGCGGATTTCGAAATCTTCCGCGATCTTCTCCGCATAGTTTCCACCACACCAGTTAGAGTCCCAACCACGTGTGATACCGATACGGTTG
>CAJOJC010000105.1 GCA_905234775.1 uncultured Bacteroidales bacterium
AGATTTCGGTGGTGGTGATGCTTTCGTGGCCCAGCATCTCCTGGACAACGCGCAGGTCGGCGCCGTTCTCAATCAAATGAGTGGCGAAAGAATGGCGGAAAGTATGGGGAGATATCTCTTTCGTAACGCCTGCCTGCAAGGCATATTCACGAACCAGTTTAAAAACTGAAACGCGGCTCAGGGGCTTCCCAAAGCGGTTCAGGAACGCGATGTCCGAGTACTCCGGGGCGAAGGCTTCGCCGCGAACGCCCAGCCACTCTTCAAACGCGGAGGCAGCGCTCTCCCCCATCGGCACCAGCCTCTCCTTGTTTCCTTTACCCACGACGCGCACGAAGCCCTCGTCGAGATAGACGTGGGAAATCAGCAGACCGCAGAGTTCGCTCACACGCAGACCGCAGCCGTATAAGATCTCAAGGATCGCCTTGTCGCGGATGCCCTTGGGGTCGCGGGTGTCCACCCCGTCGATAATCGCTGAAACTTCCTCGACCGAAAGGACAGACGGAAGGTAACGGCCGATCTTCGGGGAATCGACACGGTCGCACGGATTGTCTTTCCGCTCGCCTTCGAGAACGAGCCAGTCGAAAAACGAAGTCAGCGCACTGAGCTCGCGCGATTGAGAGCGCTTCGACAGCGCCCCTGAATGGGCCGCAAGGAAAGCGGCGATGTCCTCCGAATCCACTGCGGCAAGGGAGCCATGGCCGCCAAGCGAAGACATCCAGGCCAGAAAAGCCTTCACATCCGAGCAGTATGAGCCCACGGTATTGGGAGACATACCGCGTTCTACCCTCAGGTAGTAGGCATAGTTCTTGAGAACATCCGAAGCCATACAAGTGCAAATATACGGAAAAGATAACTATCTTTGTAGGCTATGAAGTTCAGGTGGATCATCATACTCTCAACCATCATTCTGGCGCTTTCGTCGTGTCGGAATGATTTGGATCCGTTTGAGGAATCCGGCTCCGCCCGCAGAGCCCAGCGGGAGGGGGTAACAGGTGTCCACTTCGACAAACTGATGATCCTTTACAGCGAGGGTTACAACAACCTTCAGGGCTTTCTGGACACCAACTTCGACCAGCTCTGCGAAGGCTACATCCCCGGAAAATGGGACAACAATGCGATAGTCGCTTTCTCTCATTCATCCGTCAACCGCAGTGACTGGGAAACAGACACCAACCCGGTGGTGTTCAGAATTTATAAGCAATACGGAGAAGTCGTACGCGACACTGTCTTCACATATCCCGCAGAAACCGTATCGGTCGACACTGCCTTCATGAAACGGGTAATGAACGACATCAAGGACAAGTATCCTTCAGACTCTTACGGGCTGGTGTATACTTCCCACGGTACCGGCTGGATTCCCAAAGACTACAAAAAGAGCGACGAAAATAATCTCATCGCGAAGAAAGCCATAGGCGCCCAGTACGACGGAGCTTACGGCAGCACCACAATCTACCAGTTGGATATCGAGGAACTCAAGGACGCCCTCCCCTACCACCTGGACTACATAGTGATGGACGCATGTCTGATGGGCGGAGTCGAGGTCGTCTATGAATGGCGCGACCTCTGTGACTATCTGGTTGCCTCACCGGGAGAAGTCCTGGCAGACGGCTTCGAATACGTTAATTTGAGCACCAGGCTTCTGGGGAGCGACAAACCCGACCTGGTGGGAGTCTGCGAAGACTATTACCTGATGAACAAGGACAACGGCGATGCTACCGTAGGCCTTTATGACTGCAGCAAGATCGAGGCACTCGCCCAGGCTTGCGCCCCCATCTTCGAAGCCCATCGAGACAACATTCTCACTCTTAAGACCTATCAGGTCCAGAGTTTCAACTTCAGCTACGACTACCATTTCGACTTCAGGGATATTCTTGTTAAACTGGGCGCTACCCCGGAAGAACTAGCCCCGGTCGATGCCGCCCTCGCAGACCTCGTCCTCTACAAGAGGAACACGGAACACTTCCTCGGCAATTATATCTCCACATTCAGCGGCCTGAGTATGTTCCTTCCGACCACTAAATGGCCGGTTTTGAACGAAAGGTACAAGAGTACTTCCTGGAATCAGGCAACCGGTTTTGTCAAATAAATAATTCTTTCTATATTTGCGCCGCATTTGGAAATCGCACAGGCGATTTGGTGCAATGGGGTCCGGGCGTGACTCGGACTGAGTAACACATTTTAAACATTAAAAAAATGCAGCATTTCGAACTTAAGGGCCAGCTTCGTCAGGTTGGCAACAAAGCCACCATCAAGGCTTTCCGTCGTCAGGGTCTCGTCCCTTGCAACCTCTATGGTGCAGGTATTGAGAACATCCTCTTCACAGTCAACGCCAAGGATCTCAAGGGTCTTATCAACACCCCTTACTCCCACATCGTTGACCTCAATCTCGATGGTACCAAGTACACGGCTATCCTTCACGAGCTTCAGTTCCACCCGGTAGAGGATCTCTGCCTCCATGTAGACTTCCTTTCCGTCAGCGAGGACAAGCCCATCAGCATCAGCGTTCCCGTTAAGGTCAGCGGACACTCAAAGGGTGTTCAGCTCGGCGGTAAGTTCACTCAGAACGCACGCAACATCCGTGTCAGCGGTCTTATGAAGGACCTTCCCGATGATGTTACAGTAGACATCTCCGGTCTCGGTCTCGATCAGAAGATCAAGGCTGGAAACCTCAGTTTCCCTGGCCTTCAGATCCTCACCGACAAGGATGCTGTCATCTGCAGCGTACGCGCTACCCGCAACACTGCAGCTGCCACTACCGAGGACGCAGCTGAGTAAAATCAGTCCGGATTATGGCTGGCGAGAGCTATCTTGTTGTTGGGCTCGGTAATATCGGCCCCGAGTACGCCAAGACCCGCCATAACATGGGATTTATGGTGTTGGATGCCTGGACTCAGGCATCCGACACTTCTTTTACTACCCAGAGGTACGGAGATCTTGCAGTCATGACCGTCAAGGGAAGGACTCTCTATCTTCTCAAACCCAGTACATACATGAACCTCAGCGGCAACGCCGTGAGGTACTATCTCCAGAAACTCCCTATCACCGAAGATCGGCTGATCGTCATCTGCGACGACATCAACCTCCCCTTTGGAACCCTCCGTATGAGAAAGAGCGGCAGCGACGGCGGCCACAACGGCCTCAAGAACATAGCCGAACTCATCGGAACGGAAGAGTATTGCCGCATCCGGATGGGAGTCGGCCACGACTTCCACGAAGGCGAACAGGTCGACTACGTCCTCGGCGATCTTTCTCCCGAAGAAAAGGAGCAAATGCCTGAACTTTGTAAAAAGGTCTCACAAGGCGTTCTGGACTGGATTTTCGTCGGCCCCGAGCGCGCGATGAACGTCCTCAACACAAAAATTTCAAAAAAATAACTTTTTATTTGCAACGTTTCCTAAACCCTCTGCATCTATGTTGTAGGTTTAGGTTTTAGTACACGTCTGGGGTTGATGCCGTGAGGTATCGGCCCTTGATTTTTTTTGTATCTTTGGGATATGAAAAGCTTTCGGCCCATAGTTAGCGTTTTCATATTTCTGCTGATCGGCGGCTTCTGCGCATTCGCAGGGCAGCAAAGACGCGTCCTGTTCCTGCGGGCCGAACTGAACGGAACGCCGTTTACCGCGAGCGAAGAATATCTTGACTCGATTCTGAACGCTTCGGCAGAGTATTTCAACGGCCAGCTCGATTCTGCCATAACGGTCACCTTCGACCTAGGCCCGGTCGTGAGCCTGACGGGAGCTTATACGAACGAAACGGCCCATCTCGCGGTTGAAGAAGCCTGCCGCCTCGCGAACTCCGTTGTCAACTTCCGCGCTTATGACTCTGATTCCGACGGCGCCGTCGACTGC
>CAJOJC010000106.1 GCA_905234775.1 uncultured Bacteroidales bacterium
AAAGAAGAACCACACCGATTATGTAAACGGTGTGTATGAAAGGTATGAGAATCCTATTCTGACAGCGGCCCACGCCCCGCTGGAGTGGCGCTACGACCTTGATCCGAAGACCAACCCCTATCTGATGGAGCGCATCGGCATCCACGCCGCATTCAACAGCGGTGCTATCAAATGGGGCGACAAATACGTCCTGGTAGTCAGAGTGGAAGCCGACGACCGCAAGTCGTTCTTCGCAGTAGCCGAGAGCCCCAACGGCATCGACAATTTCCGTTTCTGGCCCAGGCCCATCACCCTGCCCGAGTACGGCGAGCCGGCGACCAACGTCTACGACATGCGCCTGACGCGCCACGAAGACGGCTGGATCTACGGTCTTTTCTGCGTTGAGCGCAAGGACCACGACAACGAAGGCGACCCCTCCGCAGCTACAGCTGCCTGCGGAATCGCCCGTACCCATGACCTCGTAAACTGGGAGCGCCTGCCAGACCTCAAGTCGGCCTCGCAGCAGCGCAATGTCTGCCTCCATCCCGAGTTCGTAGACGGCAAATATGCCCTCTACACCCGCCCGCAGGACGGTTTCATCGACACCGGCAGCGGCGGAGGAATCGGTTGGGCTCTGATCGACGATATCACCAACGCCGAGGTTAAGGAAGAGAAGATCATCAGCGCGCGTAAGTACCACACCGTCTACGAAGTCAAGAACGGCGAGGGACCTCACCCCATCAAGACCTCTAAGGGCTGGCTCCATCTGGCCCATGGCGTACGCGGCTGTGCCAGCGGACTTCGCTACGTCCTCTACCTGTATATGACTGCGCTGGACGATCCTTCAAAACTCATCGCTCAGCCTTCAGGCTTTTTCATCGCTCCCGAAGGACCGGAGTATATAGGAGATGTTATGAACGTAGCCTTCTCCAACGGCTGGATCGAGGATCCGGACGGAAAGGTGTTTATCTACTATGCTTCTTCCGACACCCGTATGCACGTAGCTACCTCTACCGTAGACAGGCTGGTGGACTACTGCCTCAACACTGAGCCCGATGGAGGCCGCACCGGTCTTACGGTCGAACGCATCAACAGGCTCATAGACAAGAATCTGAAAAACGAAAAATAGATATGGCTAAACTATCCGAGAAAATAGGCTACGCCCTGGGCGATGCCGCCGCCGGCGGTATTACCTGGAAGGTGATGTCCATCGCGTTCCCCTTCTTCTTTACGAACGTCTTCGGCCTCACGGTTGCGGATGCCGCCGCCCTGATGCTGGTAGCCCGTCTGTTCGATGTAGTGACCGACCCGCTGATGGGGGCTATCGCGGACCGTACCCAGTCCCGCTGGGGCACTTATCGTCCCTGGCTCATCTTCGGAGCTATTCCGCTGGGAGTCGTTTTCGCCCTGCTTCTCTATACTCCGGATCTGGGACTTACAGGCAAGCGCATCTACGCATATACCCTTTACCTCCTTATGATGGTAGTATATACTGCGGTAAACGTCCCTTACGGCTCGCTTCTGGGCGTTATGACAGATGACGACAACGAGAAGAATCAGTTCTCGTCGTTCCGTATGGTAGGTGCCTATGCGATGGGCTTTGTGATGCTCTTTTCTTTCCCCTATCTTCAGAGGTTGGTGGGAGGCGAGCCCAAGCACCAGTATGCTGTTCTGGGAGTAGTACTCGGAGCAGTAGCGGCCCTGGGAACCCTAGCCTGCGGTCTTCTGACCAAAGAGCGCCTCAAACCAATCCGCGCAGAGAAGTTCTCCCTTAAGCCTTTTGCAGACCTTTTCCGCAACAAACCGTGGATCTACCTAACCCTCATAGGCATCTGTACCAACTTCTTCAACGGTTTCCGCTATGCTGTGGTAGCATATCTGATGGAGTACTGTCTCCACGGCGATGTAACCGTGATGGGTCTCGTAATCAACTACACTGTATTTATGATGTTCGGTGAGGCCACCTGTATGGTGTTCGGAGGACTTTCACCTTGGTTTACTAAGAAAGTCGGCTCCAAGAAGAAGGCTTTCGCCTGGGCGGCGATAATCTGCGCCGTATTTTCAGCGTTGTTCTTCTTCATCCCTATGAATCCGGCCTGGATTTGGGTGATGGTTGCCAATGTGATTATCACTTCGATAGGAATCGGCTTCTATTCCCCGCTTCTCTGGTCTATGTATGCAGACGTTGCCGATTACGCTACAGAGAAGAACGGAACATCGTCTACCGGTCTTATCTTCTCCTCCGGGACTATGGCGCAGAAGTTCGGTTCGGCTATTTCCGGCGCTCTTGTCGCTATGCTTCTTGGCCTTGCGGGATTCATATCCAGCAGCGATCCTATTACTGGCCAGACTGTAGTGACCATCACGAACGAGGCTTCTGTCCAGACTATGATCTGGTCGCTGTTCTCACTCTTCCCTGCCGGAATCGCGCTATTGATACTTCTTCTTCTTCATCTGTACCCGATCAAAAAATAATTTTTTTCGGTATGAAAAAAATATTTTTCGCCGTCGCTATGGCTCTGGTTATCGCAGGATGCTGTCCGAAAAAGGCCGAAGTAGCTCCGCTTAAGGTAGTGGGGACACAGCTTACAGCAGACGGCAAGCCCGTGGCCTTTTGCGGCATCAGCTTCGGCTGGCACAACATATGGCCCCGCTTCTACAATAAGGCTGCCGTAAAGCAGCTGAGCGAAGACACTGGCTGCCGAATCTTCCGTGCTGCTATCGGTTCGGACGACCATGCCCTTGCAGATAACCCCGGAATCCCCAGCGGCTATATCGGCGAGCCCGAATTTGCTCTTGAAAAGCTATATGCTGTAATCGACGGAGCTATTGAGAACGGCTGCTACGTTATTGTAGACTGGCACTCCCATACTCTTCATCTGGATGCCGCCAAGGAGTTCTTTACTGCTGTTGCGACCCGTTACAAAGGCGTTCCCAACATCATATACGAGCTTTTCAACGAGCCCGTATGCTTTTCCTTCGAAGAGTGGCGCGCCAACCCCTACGAGGATCTCGGCAATCCCGAGGCGATGATGGCCTATTGGCAGGAACTCAAGCGCTACGCAAGCGAGCTTATCAAGGTAATCACCGATATCGACCCCTCCGAGCCGCTTATCCTGATGGGCTGCCCCAGCTGGGATCAGAGAGTCGACCTCCCTGCCGCTTCGCCCATCGAAGGATACAGCAATCTTATGTACACGATGCACTTCTATGCTGCGACACATAAGAATCTTCGCGAGGCCTGCGACGCTGCTCTGGCAGCCGGCATCCCGATTTTCGTCAGTGAATGCGCCGCATGCGAGGCTACGGGCGATGGCCCCATGGACCTCGAGGAGTGGAAGAGATACAGCGACTGGGCTACCGAAAAGGGTATCACCATGATGGCCTGGAGCATCTCCGACAAGGTCGAGACCTGCTCGATGTTTACCAAGGCAGCCTCTTCAGAAGGCCCTTGGAGCGAAGATGTGATCAAGCCTTGGGGCAAGATCGTAAAAGACTGGATATTAGAGACAAAATGAAACAATACGGTCATTTCGATGACAAAGCGAGGGAGTATGTGATTACCTCTCCCGCTACTCCGTGGCCCTGGATCAATTATCTGGGGACTGAAGGATTCTTTTCGCTGATTTCAAACACCGCGGGAGGCTACTGCTTCTATCGCGACGCGAAATTCCGCCGAATCACGCGTTACCGCTACAACGATGTCCCGATGGACAGTGTAGGACGCTACTTCTATGTAAAGGACGGCGAGAGCGTCTGGAGTCCCGGTTGGAAACCCTGCAAGATGGCACTCGACTTCTATGAGTGTCGCCACGGAATGGGCTACACCCGAATCACAGGCGAAAAAGACGGAATCCGCGCAGAGTCCCGGTAGGCAGCGACTGCGAGATTCAACACCTGACGCTGACAAATAAGAGCGCCGTCAAACGTACTTTCAAGCTGTTCGCCTACACGGAGTGGTGTCTTTGGAACGGCCTTACCGACGGCGAGAACTTCCAGAGAAACCTCTCAACGGGTGAAGTCGAAGTCGAACCCGGAATACTATACCACAAAACAGAATATAAGGAGCGCCGAAATCACTACGCGTTCTACTATTGCTCCGACAAGAAAGCGTCGTACGACACCGACCGCGAGAGTTTCGTCGGGCTCTACAATGGGCTCGAGGCTCCGCAGGCCGTCGTGGAAGGCAAATGCCGCAAGTCCATCGCCCATGGCTG
>CAJOJC010000107.1 GCA_905234775.1 uncultured Bacteroidales bacterium
TACGCCCTCGCCCTCTACGTCCGCCGGCGCTCCCTCGCCCTCCGCGCCGCCACCACCCGCTACCCCTGGACTCCCGATAAATCGCCTAAATACGAAATCAAAATTCAATTCAACTATAAAATATGAACTGCCGGCCGCCAAGCTAATTAGAATCTGAATCCGACGGACATTCCGAAGGCGGGGGAGGGGCCGCCGGGGGTGAAGGCGTAGTTGTCTCCAGGGCAGATGACGGTAGGGCTGACGTCTATCGCCAGGTCTTCAGTGACCTCGAAATTGTGCATGTAGGCGAAGACGTTGGCATCTATGATCTGAAGGACATAGCCGAGTGCGATAACGAGAGTACCGTAATCGCGGTAGCGGCGGTAGATATTCTTATAGTATTTCGAGGTTTCCAGCGGAAGATAAGTAGTATCTTCTGCATTATAGATCTTGCGGAAACGCTCATAGTTTCTCTTGAAGAGGATGTGGTAGTTCAGACCTCCCAGCATGATACCCCAGTACACAGGCAGTTTCCACACTTCGTGGTTATAAATCTGTCCGAGGCCCGGAACCAGCATCGAATAGAAGGTAGCCTTTGCGGGGTTAGGGTAGTCATCCGGTTTATAGCTGATAACGCCGTCCATCAGCGTTCCCCAGTAGACCAGACCTGCGCCGTATAACCAGTATTTGTAGTTGGGATCTCCCTGATTTTTGAGATAGAGTCCGCCGCCGACTCCCGCTGCGATTCCGCCGTAGACGACGGGCAGTTTCCAGTAGTCTTTATTGTAGATCTGAAGTCCGCCCACCAGGATAGCTGAACCCTCGAACATCGTGAAGAGATCCGTTTCCTGTTTGTGTGTAAGGCCTCTCCAGTAATCCTTGACGGAGAAAATCTTATCTGTACTGTCTGCCTGAGCGGCCGTATCGTCGTTGAAGCTCTGAGAGAAAGCTTCTTCCCTGAACTGTGCGCGACAGGTTAAAGCAGGCGCCAGCAAAAGCGCCGCCAGAACAAGAACCAGATATTTGCTATTTCTTGAGAGCATCAAGGAATCCGCCAATTTCCGAATCAGACGAAAAATTAATGGTGAGTGTGCCTTTACCGCCCGGCCTGCGCCTTACGCTGATCTCGCCCTTGAAGTATTTGGCGATTTCCCGGCAGAGGTCTTTGTGGACCTGGGGCACGTCTCCCACCTTCTTACCAGCAGAAACCGTACCGCTTGCAGCGCCGGCGGCCGCAATAGCCGCAACTTTCTGCTCCAGCTGGCGTACGTTGAGCCCGTTCTTCACGACCATGTCGCACAGTTTAACCTGCATATCGGGATCATCTACCGAGAGGAGGACCTTGGCGTGGCCTACGCTGATCTGGCCGACTTTGAGGTCGTGCTGGACCTTGACGGGAAGCTTGAGGAGCCTGAGCTGGTTCGCTACCGAAGAGCGGCTCTTGCCGAGCCTTTCTGCCATCGCTTCCTGGGTAAGGTTGCATTCGTCCATCAGGCGCTGATAGCTGAGAGCGACTTCAATAGGATCGAGATTCGCTCTCTGGATATTCTCGACTATAGCCATCTCGAGCATTCCCTGGTCGTCCGCTTCGCGGACATAGGCGGGAATTTCAGTAAGCCCGGCCATCTGGCAGGCCCTGAAACGGCGCTCGCCGCTGATGATCTGGTACTTCGAAGGACCTATCCTGCGGACGGTAACCGGGGTGATGAGACCGAGAGATTTGATGGAGGCGGCGAGGCCGTCCAACTCTTCGCGGTCGAAGGTCTGGCGCGGCTGATAGGGGTTAGGCTCTATCTCGCCGAGGGGAATCATAAGGACGTCTGCAGGGGTACGGCCCGATACAGGGACACTGACCTCCGGTTTACCGCGGAGTTCGTCTGCGCCGGGGACATTCCCGAGAATGGCGCTCAGCCCCTTTCCGAGGCCTCTTGCTGGCTGGCTCATAGACTCTCTTTATTGTGTTCGAGAACCTCTTTGGCGAGGTTCAGATAGTTCATGGTACCCGTACTGGCCACATCGTAGAGGACTATAGGTTTACCATACGACGGGGCCTCCGAGAGACGGATATTACGCTGGATGATGGTATTGAAGACCATCGACTTGAAGTAATCGCGAAGCTGGGCCACTACCTGGGCGTGGACCTTGGTACGGCCGTCGAACATGGTAATCACGAAACCTTCCACATTGAGAGAAGGGTTGCTGCCGTTCTGCACGAGCCTTATAGTCTGCAGGAGTTTTCCTATTCCCTCGAGGGCGAAGAACTCCGGCTGCACGGGGATAATCACGCTGTCTGCTGCGGTAAGGCAGCCGACTGTAATAAGGCCGAGGGAGGGAGCGCAGTCGATAATTATGTAATCGTAGTCGTTCCTGATCGGCTCCAGGGCTTTTCTGAGGATATGGTCCCTTCCGGGGAGGTCGATTATCTCGATTTCGGCACCTACCAGGTTGATATGAGAGGGGATGAGTTTGAGGTTCTCCATCTCGGTAGGAAGTATAGTCTGAGAGGCTTCTACCTGGCCTATCATAATCTCATAAAGGGTTTTACCCTCTACGTCTGCCGGGTTGTAATTGAGTCCGGAGGTAGTATTGGCCTGAGTATCAGCATCTATGATGAGAACCTTTTTCTCAAGTATGGCGAGAGAAGCGGCGAGGTTTATAGCGGTAGTAGTCTTACCAACTCCGCCCTTCTGATTTGCAATGGCTATAATCTTTCCCATAGACCACAAATTTAACAAAAATATGAATAACTTTGCAGTGGCCAAACCGAAAACCTAAGACATGTCTAAGATCAGACCAGAATGGTATATCATCGTCAATCCCCACGCCGGATCCGGCAAGACGATGCGATACTGGGTACCCGCAGAAAAGATCCTTAAAGAGCTCGGAGTTCCGTATTACACTGTTTATACGACTCACAAACACCACGCCACCGAGCTGGCCGCCCTTGCAGCCAGAATGGGCTATCGAAGGATAATGGCAGTCGGCGGAGACGGCTCCATCCACGAAGTGTTCGACGGAGTGCTGGGCTGGTGTGAAGTGAGCGGAACCGATCCGTCTGAATTCTATCTCGCGGTCGCTCCTATAGGTTCTGGCAACGACTGGATCAAGTCTTTCGGAATCAAGCGCGATGTGGAAAAGGTCCTGGAATATGTAGCCCAGGGCTCGTTCACTCAGGAAGACGTAGTGAAGGTAACCCTCGCAGGCGATAAAGTCGCTTATATGGCCAACATCGGTGGCCTGGGCTTCGACTCCCATGTCTGCGAACGCGTAAACGCCCAGAAGGAGAGGGGAATGCGCAACTCACGTATCTACATGAATTCCCTCATGTACAATTTCGCCCATGCGAAATCCTTCAACGCGACCTTCTACTGCGACGACGAACAGGTTTACACAGGTCCTATTCTCGACATAGCCTTCGGAAATGGCTCTTACTGCGGTGGCGGAATGCAGCAGTGTAGCCTTGCTGACCCTACAGACGGTATTCTGGATGCCATCATCCTCCCGAAGATGCCCATCTCCAGAATCCTTACCGAGGTCCCTAGACTCCTTCGCGGAACCATCTACAAATCAGACCGCATCCTCTATGTCCGCGGGAAGAACTTCAAAGTTGTTCCACTCGATCCCGACTCCGCAGACATAATGGAACTCGACGGAGAGATTGTTGGCAACCTCCCCGTCGAGCTTCAGGTTCTTCCTAAGAAGATAAACGTCCTCTGTAATCCTAAACCATAAGGGCTCCTACGAGACCGAGGATGGCGTAGAATTCAGGCAGAGCGGCGTAGATAAGGGTATTGGTGAAAACATCGTGACCCTGGCTGACGCCCACGATGCCGTCGCGTGCGAAGGCG
>CAJOJC010000108.1 GCA_905234775.1 uncultured Bacteroidales bacterium
TAAGGAACATTCCAGCTACGGAAGCTGCATTCTCCAGCGCTACGCGTGCGACCTTGGTAGGATCGATGACGCCGGCCTCGAAAAGTTTGACAAATTCTCCGGTCCTTGCATTGTAGCCGAAGTCGTCTTTTCCCTCGCGTACCTTATTAATAATAACGGACCCGTCTTCGCCTGCGTTCTGGGCAATCTGGCGGAGAGGCTCTTCGATGGCTTTGGCAATGATATGGATACCGGTAGTCTCGTCTTCGTTTTCACCGGTCAAACCTGCAAGCACGGAAGCCGCACGGATGTAGGCCACACCGCCTCCGGGGAGGTAACCCTCCTCAACGGCAGCGCGGGTAGCGTTCAGAGCATCCTCCACGCGGTCTTTCTTCTCCTTCATCTCAACCTCGGTAGTCGCGCCCACATAGAGGACACCGACTCCACCGGCGAGCTTGCCAAGGCGCTCTTTCAGCTTCTCCTTGTCATATTCGGAGGTAGTGAGTTCGATCTGCTTGCGGATCATCTCGGCCCTGGCGGCGATATCCTCCTTGGAGCCGGCTCCGCCCACGATGGTCGTATTCTCCTTAGTGATGGTGACTTTCTCGGCATGGCCAAGCATATCCGGGGTCATGTTCTCGAAGGTGAAGCCCTTCTCCTCGCTGATCACGGCTGCGCCGGTGAGGATGGCGATATCCTGCAGCATCTCCTTGCGACGGTCTCCGAAGCCAGGGGCCTTGACTGCCGCAACCTTGAGCGAGCCGCGGAGCCTGTTCATAACGAGAGTAGTCAGCGCCGTACCGTCTACATCCTCGGCCACGATTAGCAGTTCCCTGCCCTCGCGTGCTACGGGTTCGAGCACGGGCATGATATCCTGGATGTTCGATATCTTCTTGTCTGTAAGAAGGATGGCGGGGTGATCGAGCACTGCCTCCATCTTGTCGGTGTCGGTCATGAAGTACGGGGAGATGTATCCACGGTCGAACTGCATGCCCTCGACCACCTTCACCTCGGTATCCGTGCCCTTGGCCTCTTCGACGGTGATAACGCCGTCCGTTCCGACCTTGGACATGGCGTCGGCGATGAGCTTGCCGATATGGGAGTCGTTGTTGGCGGAAACGGTTCCGACCTGCTCGATCTTAGAATAGTCGTCGCCCACGGGCTGGCTGTGTTTCTTGAGCTCGGCCACCACCGCGTCAACGGCCTTGTCGATGCCCTTCTTCAGGTCCATCGGGTTCGCACCGGCGGTAACGTTCTTGATGCCCACATTGATGATTGCCTGAGCCAAAACGGTTGCGGTAGTAGTACCGTCGCCGGCCTGCTCGTTGGTCTTGGAAGCGACTTCCTTCACCATCTGGGCGCCCATATTCTGGAACTTGTCCTCAAGTTCGATTTCCTTAGCGACTGTAACGCCGTCCTTGGTAACCTGAGGAGCGCCGAATTTCTTATCGATAACTACATTACGGCCTTTCGGTCCGAGTGTCACTTTTACTGCATTTGCAAGTGCGTCCGCGCCTTCTTTCATTGCGGAACGAACGTCCACGTCGAATTTGATTTCCTTTGCCATAATTACAGAGTAGCTAAAATGTCAGACTGCTTCACGATGAGGTATTTCTTGTCGTCTACGGTTACCTCCGTACCTGAATATTTGCCGTAAAGAACTACGTCTCCGACTTTAACTTCCATCGGTTCGTCTTTCTTTCCCGGGCCGGCTGCGACAACCGTACCCTGCTGGGGCTTCTCTTTCGCTGTATCGGGAATATAAATACCCGACGCTGTCTTGGTCTCGGCCTCCTTCGGCTCGATCACGACTCTGTCTGCAAGTGGTTTGATCATGATATTATAGTGTTTTGTCAAAATTGCACAAATGCGCCGCTTTTCAGGCGACGCATTTGTTAAGGACAACCTCTATGCCAGTGACATTTTGTCAATACGCAAACAACGGTTTATCGGCCGTCAGCTTTCCGACTTCTTTGCGGACGAGGGCGAGAAGTTCGAGATGCTTCGGGGCAAGGATAGGATCGGACGATTTGGCCTGAGGATCGACCCAGGTCGAGCATGAGGTCAGAACTTCGTCAATCAGAGCTACGATAACAGGCATATCCGCTTCCTTGAAGCCGCGGGTTGTAATAGCGGGAGTTCCGATTCGCAGGCCCGAAGTCAGGAACGCGCTGCGCGTATCGTCCGGGACCATGTTCTTGTTAACGGTAATCTCGGCCGCAACCAGCTCGCGCTCGGCCACCTTTCCGCTGAGGTTCGGGAACTTCGAGCGGAGGTCGATGAGCATGAGGTGATTGTCCGTTCCGCGCCTGCGCCATCGCGGCGGCATTGGCCTTGACCTGCATCTGATACTCGGCAAACTCGGGCTGCAGCGCCTCGTAGAAGGCGACCGCCTTCGCGGCGATGACGTGTTCGAGCGGTCCGCCCTGGACGCCCGGGAAAACCATGGAATTCAGCACGGCGCTCATCATCTTCACTTCGCCCTTCGGAGTCCTGCGGCCCTGCGGGTCCGGGAAGTCCTGGCCCATGAGGATGATGCCTCCGCGCGGTCCGCGAAGCGTTTTATGGGTCGTGCTGGTCACGATATGGGCGTACCTCACCGGATTCTTGAGCAGGCCGGCCGCGATAAGACCGGCGGTATGAGCCATGTCGATCCACAGGATAGCGCCGACTTCGTCTGCTATCGCGCGCATGCGTTCGTAATCCCACTCGCGCGAGTAGGCAGATGCGCCGCCGATGATGAGCTTCGGCTTGTTTTCGAGGGCGAGCTGCTCCATGCGGTCGTAGTCGATCAGGCCTGTCTTCGGATCGAGGCCGTACGGAACGGCATGGTACAGGAGGCCGGACGCGTTCACGGGCGAGCCGTGCGTCAAATGACCGCCGCAGCTGAGGTCGAGGCCCATGAAGGTATCTCCGGGATTGAGAACGGCCATCGTCACGGCCATGTTCGCCTGGGCGCCGGAGTGCGGTTGGACGTTCGCCCATGCAGCGCCGTACAGCGCCTTCAGGCGGTCGATCGCGAGCTGCTCGATCTTGTCGACGACTTCGCATCCGCCGTAATATCTGTGTCCGGGATAGCCCTCGGCATACTTATTCGTACATACGGAACCCATCGCGCGAAGCACCTGCTCGCTGACATAGTTCTCGGACGCAATCAGTTCGAGGCCACCGGCCTGACGTTCGCGCTCTTGCTCGATTAAATCGAATACTTGATTATCCTGTTTCATGGTGTTTTTGAACAATGAAAAACAGTCACCCCATCCCTGCGACCTTCGCGTCGCCTTCGCGCCGCTCACCCTCCCACTTTGTGGACCCCTCCCTCTATCAGACCGAGGGTGGCTAGGGTCGCCGGGACGGGGTGACTGTTTTCCAATATTATAATAACACAAATATAATCATTAAATTTGCGATAGTCAATCATGGATCGAAAACTTCTGAGCAGCGAGATGGGGCGAGTGAGCCCCGAGCAGTACAAGGCCCTTCCGGAATCCGGGATGGTCGTGGTGCTGGACAATATCAGGAGCGCCCACAACGTAGGCAGCGCGCTTCGGACGGCAGACGCTTTCAAGGCAGACAAAGTCTGGCTGTGCGGGATCTGCGCCTGCCCGCCCTCTGCCGAGATCCACAAATCCGCCCTCGGGGCGGAGGACAGTGTTCCGTGGGAACACGTCCAGGACACGCTCGCGCTCGTAGGCCGTCTGCGCGCGGAAGGGTTCACGATCGTCGCGGTCGAGCAGACGGTGGCCTCGCGCTCGCTCGCCGATTTCGCCCCCGAACCCGGCGCCCGCTATGCGTTCATCTTCGGAAACGAAGTAGACGGCGTCCAGCAGGAAGTAGTCGACGCCGCGGACTTCTCTCTCGAAATCCCCCAATTCGGAACCAAGCACTCCCTCAATGTCTCCGTTTCAGTCGGCGTCGTCCTCTGGCAGTGGAGATCACAAAAAAAGCAGGTCGGTTGACCTGCTTTTTTCAATATTGTGACTGTTATTAGTCATTCTGCTTAATAGCGGCCTGAGCTGCTGCCAACCTGGCGATAGGGACGCGGAAAGGAGAGCAGCTGACGTAGTCCAGACCGATCTTGTTGAAGAAGTTGATCGAATCGGGATCTCCGCCATGCTCACCGCAAACACCGCACATAAGACCCTGACGCTTGCTGCGGCCTGCAGTAATACCGTACTCTACGAGCTTACCTACGCCCTTGACGTCGATAGTCTGGAACGGATCGTTGTCGAGGATCTTGTTTCCAAGATAGTCACCCATGAAGGTTCCTACGTCGTCGCGGCTGAAGCCGAAGGTCATCTGGGTAAGGTCGTTGGTACCGAAGCTGAAGAACTCAGCGGTACGGGCCATACGGTCTGCGGTAAGGGCAGCACGAGGGATCTCGATCATGGTACCGAAGTGATAATCGATAGCCTGACGGGTCTGGGCCTCTACCTCGAGACGGATCTTCTCGCAGTGGCTCTTCTGGAATTCGAGCTCACGGGCGGAGACGGTAACAGGGATCATGATTTCGGGCTTCGGGTTCAGGCCTTCTGCCTTAAGTTCTGCGGTTGCAGTGAAGATGGCCCTGTACTGGGTCTCAGCGATGAGAGGATAGGTTACGTGGAGACGGACTCCGCGGTGACCCATCATCGGGTTGACCTCATGCAGGCTCTCGCCACGCTTGTCGACCTCGTCTACGCTGATGCCGAGATCCTTTGCGAGCTCAGCCCTCTTGTCTTCAGACTTCGGGACGAATTCGTGGAGCGGCGGGTCGAGGAGACGGAAGACAACGGGTTTGCCATCCATGATCTTGAGGGTAGCCTTGACGGAAGCCTTGATGAACGGCTCGAGCTCGGCGAGAGCGGCGACGCGCTCTTCCTCGGTCTCACACATGATCATCTTGCGGAGCTTTGCGAGAGGGGTCTCGCTGTTCTTTCCGTAGAACATGTGCTCGATACGGAAGAGGCCGATACCCTCGGCACCGAAGCTGACAGCGCGCATTGCATCCTCCGGGGTATCCGCATTTGTACGGATGCCGAGGCGGCGATATTTGTCGACGATAGACATGAAGCGGATGAACAGAGGGTTCTCCGATGCGTCCATGGTATCGATCTTAGCTGCGTAGACAGCACCCTTTGCGCCGTTGAGAGAGAGCCAATCGCCCTCTTTGTAGACGCCGTTGTTGCCCTCGAAGCTGACGGTCTTGTTCTCGAAGTCGATCTTCATGGCCTCGCAACCAACGATGCAGCACTTGCCCCAACCACGGGCGACGAGTGCGGCATGCGAAGTCATACCTCCGCGGGTGGTAAGGATACCGGCGGAAGCGCGCATACCCTCGATGTCCTCGGGAGAGGTCTCCTCACGGATGAGGATAACGGGCTTTTTCTTCGCTGCGGCTGCCATTGCGGCCTCGGAAGTGAAGACGATTGTTCCCACTGCTCCACCGGGAGATGCGGGAAGGCCCTTAGCGATGACGGCTGCCTTCTTCTCGGAAGCGGGGTCAAGGATAGGGTGAAGGATTTCGTCGAGCTGGACGGGAGAGACGCGCATGACGGCGGTCTTCTCATCGATCATACCCTCGTCGAGCATGTCCATGGCCATCTGGAGCGCAGCGATACCGGTGCGCTTGCCGATACGGCACTGGAGCATGTAGAGGTGTTTGTCCTGGATCGTGAACTCGATGTCCTGCATGTCGTGGAAGTGATCCTCCAGACGCTTACGGATACCGTCGAGCTCTGCGTAGACCTCGGGCATAGCCTTCTCGAGGCTCTCGAGATGCTTGTTATGATCGGTCTTGGTAGCTTCGTTCAGAGGGTTAGGAGTACGGATACCGGCGACGACATCTTCGCCCTGGGCGTTGATGAGCCACTCACCGTAGAACTTGTTGTCTCCATTAGCAGGGTTACGGCTGAAGGCCACACCTGTTGCGGAGGTGGCGCCCATGTTACCGAACACCATAGACTGGACGTTGACTGCGGTTCCCCAATCATCAGGAATCTTCTCGATGCGGCGGTAAGCGATAGCACGCTTTCCGTTCCAGCTCTTGAAGACGCCGCCGATCGAGCCCCAAAGC
>CAJOJC010000109.1 GCA_905234775.1 uncultured Bacteroidales bacterium
ACCGCTTGTAAACGAACGGTTTCAGGTTCTATTTCACTCCCCTGTTCGGGGTGCTTCCCACCTTTCCCTCACGGTACTGGTACACTATCGGTCTTCCGGTTATATTTAGCCTTGCGGCATGGTCGCCGCAGATTCAGACAGGATTCCACGTGTCCCGCCCTACTCAGGTGCCAATCTCGTCACCATCCCGTTACCCGTACGGGCCTTTCACCCTCTGCGGACTGACTTTCCAGACAGTTCCGGTTCCTGATGATGACTTCGTGACTGGTCCTACAACCCCGAATACGCCGTAACGCACTCGGTTTAGGCTCTTCCCATTTCGATCGCCACTACTTTGGGAATCGATATTTCTTTCTCTTCCTGCAGGTACTAAGATGTTTCAGTTCCCTGCGTGTGCCCCATCTGTCGATGGTCTGCAGTCTTCAACTGCAGGGGTTCCCCCATTCGGATGTCTCCGGATCAATTCCTGTTTGCAGATCCCCGGAGCTTTTCGCAGCTTACCACGTCCTTCCTCGCTTCCGGAAGCCAAGGCATCCCCCGTTCGCTCTTCTTCTCTTTCTCGTACTTAAGTGAATCTATGCGACTCGACGTCTCATAAATTTTTACTCGTTTGCCTTTGAAATTGCAGTCCCTATTTTCGCAACTCGAAAAAACTCGAATTCTAATTATACAGACTATAATCTCTTTTTAACTTCTTACCTCGTTATCTCTCTCAGTATTGTCAATGAACTTTAGGTCCTTTCGTTGAGTTATGTCCTCATCGAAAGGGACGGCAAAGGTACACACTTTTTTTGAACTTGCAAATCTTTTTCGAAAAAATTTTAATTTTTTGACCGTTATCAGAAATTGCTGCTTCTCAGCCTATTATAAATTTGCTCCAGGGAAATCTCCCCGGAGCAAAAATGTAATCAATTGATTTTTAATCGCTTACGAAACGCAAGATTATTCAGCGTAGAGCGCGATGATGTTGCGGATCACGGCGGCGGCCTTCTCCATGTTCTCGACGGTCACCCACTCGAACTTGCCGTGGAAATTGAGTCCGCCGGCGAAGATGTTCGGGCACGGGAGGCCCTTGAAGGAGAGGTTGGCCCCGTCGGTGCCGCCGCGGATGGGCTGGATGCGGGGCTTCACGCCCGCCAGCTCCATCGCCTTGACGGCCTTCTCCACCACGTGGTAGTGCGGCTCCACCTGCTCGCGCATATTATAATATTGGTCTTTGACCGTCACGGTGGCCGTGCCTGCGCCGTAGCGCGCGTTGATGAAGTCGGCGCACTGGGCGACGACCTGCTTCTTCTGCTCGAACTTCACGCGGTCGTGGTCGCGGATGATGTAGGTGAAGGAGGCCTCCTCCACCGTGCCCTTCAGGCTGATCAGGTGGAAGAACCCTTCGTAGTCCTGCGTGTACTCGGGCCGCTGGCTGACGGGCAGCAGCGCGTCGAACTCCTGCGCGATGTGCAGGGCGTTGCGCATCTTGCCCTTGGCGTAGCCGGGATGGACGTTGCTGCCCTGGATGCGGACGCTCGCGGAGGCGGCGTTGAAGTTCTCGAACTCCAGCTCGCCCACGTCGCCGCCGTCCATGGTGTAGGCGTAGTCGGCGCCGAACTTCGGCACGTCGAACTTCACCACGCCGCGGCCGATCTCCTCGTCCGGCGTGAAGCCGACCTTGATCTCGCCGTGCTTGAACTCGGGATGCGCCATGATGTACTGGACCGTGTCCATGATCTCCGCCACGCCGGCCTTGTCGTCGGCGCCGAGCAGCGTGGTGCCGTCGGTGGTCACGACCGTCTCGCCCTTGTGCGCGAGCAGCTCCGGGAACTCGGCGGTCTTCAGCACGAGGCCGGGAACGCCCTTGAGGGGAATGTCGGAACCGTCGTAGTTCGGGATGATCTGCGGTTTGATGTCGGCGCCGGAGGCGTCCGGGGCCGTGTCCACGTGGGCGATGAAGCCCACCGTCGGGACTTTCTTATCGATATTGGACGGGATGGTTCCCATCACGTAACCCCATTCGTCGAGGGTCGCCTCGACGCCCAGGGCCTGCAGCTCGTCGCGGAGCATGCGCAGAAGGTTCAATTCTTTTTCGGCGGAGGGCTGGCTCTCGCTCTCCTCGTTGGACTGGGTGTCCACTGCGACATAGCGCAGGAATCGGTCTAAAATCTTTTCCATATTACAAATGTAAGAAATTTCGTTATATTTGTCTGAGCCAATTTATTCGCGCTTATGAAAAAGTTTTTGTTGATGGCGGCGGGCCTGATGCTCGGCATCGTGGCGCTCCATGCCCAGGGAACCAACTACGGCATCAAGTCCGGTCATTTGAAATATGAGACCCAGACCAGCGGCGGCATGCAGTACAACGAAGTCTGGTTCGACGACTTCGGCAAACTCCGTAAGCAGTACGACAAGACGCCGATGGAAGGAATGGGCCTGTATCAGACCGAGGTCCTGTTCCGGGACGGGAAGTCCTACACCCAGGCCTGGTTCGACGACGCGAAGACGGGCGAGGCCAAGATGACCGAGAGCGGCGACGGACTCGACCTCCTGGATCCGACCGACGCCTATCTGAAAGAGATGAAAGTCGAGAAGCTCGGCACCGAAGAGATCTTCGGCAAGCCCTGCACCATCTATACCTTCAAGACGAAATCCATTCTTCGCACCGTCACCTACAAGGTGTGGGTCTGGCAGGGCATCACCCTGAAGATGGAGACCAAGGGCGCCCTCGGCGCCAACAACTCCCAGATGGTCACCCTCTTCGAGGAAGACGTCAAAATCCCCGCCTCCACCTTCGACCTGCCGCCGGTGATTAATTAGGCAGGGTGGAACCGATTTTGGGCGAAAACGAGTCAACCCCCGGCAATTTTGCTGGGGGTTGACTCGATAATGGCCGATATCGAGGCCAGGGGATCCCCGATCGGGTCGGGGATGACGGCCCATCCCTCATCCCGGGCGGCGACCCGGGATCTATTTTTTTAAAAAATTTTCCGAAAAGATTTGTAAGTTCAAAAAAAGTGTGTACCTTTGCCGTCCCTTCCGATGAGGGATACTTCTGAGGAGGGATTTGAGAGATCATTGACAATACTGAGAGAGATAACGAGGTAAAGAAGTTAAAGAGATTATAGTCTGTAATCAGAGTAACAAATTCGAGTTTTTTCGAGTTGCGAAATTAAGGACTGCAATTTCAAAGGCAAACGAGTAAAAATTGAGACGTAAATGTCGCAATGAATTCACTTGAAAAGTACGAGAAAGAGAAGAAGAGCGAACGGAGGATGCCTTGGCTTCCGGAAGCGAAGAAGGACGTGGTAAGCTGCGAAAAGCTCCGGGGATCTGCAAACAGGAATTGATCCGGAGATATCCGAATGGGGCAACCCGGCTGGTTGAAGGCCAGTCGCCGGCTTTTAGTCGGAGCATACGCAGGGAACTGAAACATCTTAGTACCTGCAGGAAGAGAAAGAAATATCGATTCCCAAAGTAGTGGCGATCGAAATGGGAAGAGCCTAAACCGTGGACGTTACGGCGTTCGCGGGGTTGTAGGACCACCTCTAAAGGTCATATTAGGAACCGGAACCGTCTGGAAAGTCGGTCCGCAGAGGGTGAAAGGCCCGTACGGGTAACGTGATATGATCGATGGTGGCACCTGAGTAGGGCGGGACACGTGGAATCCTGTCTGAATCTGCGGCGACCATGCCGCAAGGCTAAATATAACCGGAAGACCGATAGTGGACCAGTACCGTGAGGGAAAGGTGGGAAGTACCCCGAACAGGGGAGTGAAATAGAACCTGAAACCGTTCGTTTACAAGCGGTGAGCGACGGCGTGCCTTTTGCATAATGAGCCTACGAGTTGCTTCTCGATGGCAAGGTTAAGTCCTTCAGGGACGTAAGCCGGAGCGAGAGCGAGTCTGAACAGGGCGTTCAGTCATCGGGAGCAGACGCGAAACCTAGTGATCTACCCATGGCCAGGGTGAAGGTGCCGTAACAGGCACTGGAGGCCCGAACCAGTTTCCGTTGAAAAGGGCTTGGATGAGCTGTGGGTAGGAGTGAAAGGCCAATCAAACTGGGAGATAGCTCGTACTCCCCGAAATGTCTTTAGGGACAGCCTCG
>CAJOJC010000110.1:0-5234 GCA_905234775.1 uncultured Bacteroidales bacterium
TCTCTCCACCATCAACCCTGCCGACATCGTCAGCATGGAAATCCTTAAGGACGCTTCCGCAACGGCTATCTATGGTGCTCAGGGCGCCAATGGTGTCGTTCTCATCACAACCAAGCACGGTAAGGCCGGCGACGCGAAATTCACCTACGACGGAATGGTCGCAGCTTCCCGCCAGACCAGCCGCATCCAGATGCTTAACCTCCGCCAGTTCGCAGAGTACTACAACGATATGGTGAATATCGGCGAGGTAGAGGCCAACGCTCTCTACGCCGATCCTTCCCTCCTCGGAAAGGGTACCAACTGGCAGGACGAAGTCTTCCGCACCGCTTTCCAGCATCAGCATCAGGTAAGCGCTACCGGCGGTACAGACAAGGTCCAGTACTATGTATCCGGTTCTTATATGAATCAGGAAGGAACCATCATCGGTTCTCAGTTCGACCGCTTCAGCGTACGTACCAACCTGGACGCCCAGCTCAAGGAGTGGTTCAAACTCGGAGTCAACGCCGCCTATTCCCGCACCCACGACAACCTTAAGCTTGCCGACGGTCAGGAAGGTGTCATCTTCTACTCCCTGTCCTCTCTTCCGGATATCCCCGTCTACGACATCGACGGCAACTATTCTACAGTAGTTCGCGAGGGATACAACACCAAGAACCCTGTCGCTCTTGCAATGTACAATGAGAACCTTCTCGAGCGCCAGAAACTCAACGGAGGTATCTACGCCGAGCTTACTCCCATCAAGCATTTCACCTTCCGCAGCGAAGTAGGTTTCGACATCAGCAGCTCTGAGGCAGACACCTACAAGCCGAAGATCTCCCTCGGAACCTTCCAGCAGGGCAGCAACCAGATCAGCCAGCAGCGCAACGGAAGTACCTATTGGTCCTGGAAGAACTACCTGACCTATAATAATACCTTCGGCAAACACAGCGTTACCGCGATGGTCGGTCAGGAAGCCTGGGAATCCCGCTGGGACTACCTTAGGGCAGCGAGCTCGGATCTCCCTTCTGACGAGATCCACAGCATCGGCCTTGCTACCAGCAAGTCCCCTACCATCGGCGGCGGCTTCGGATCGAGCGCAATGGCCTCCTTCTTTACCCGTGAGACCTACAACTACGACAACCGCTACCTCCTTACCTACACCTTCCGTTATGATGGTTCTTCGAACTTCGGTCCCGAGAACCGCTGGGCAGGATTCCACTCCCTCGCAGGAAGCTGGCGCTTCACAAACGAAGCCTTCTACCCTGCAGAGCTGAAAGATGTCCTCAGCGACGGTAAGATCCGTATCGGTTGGGGCCAGACCGGTAACTCCAATATCGGTTCAGGTGCCTGGGAGTCCGGAATGTCGAAGATGCCTTCCGCCCTCGGCGACAGCCAGCGTCCTTCGAACATCTCGAACACCTTCGTCCACTGGGAGAAGCAGGAACAGACCAACCTCGGTATCGACCTCAACTTCCTCCAGAACCGCTTCAACCTCACTGTCGATATGTACCAGAAGATTTCCCGCGACATGCTTATGTCGATGACTCTTCCTTCATACATGGGTACTCAGGGCAACGGCTCGTCCGCTCTTGCAGCGCCTAAGGGCAACTTCGGTTCCATCCGCAACCGCGGTCTTGAAATCACCACTCACCCTATCGACAGAGAGTTCTTCTCCTGGGACAGCAACTTCCAGATTTCGTTCAACAAGAACAAACTCATCGCCCTCGACGGCAGCGCAAACGCTCAGCTCGTAGGTTACGGCCAGTGGAACGATATCGTCTCCGTTACTGAAATCGGCGAATCCCTCTATAACTTCTATGGTTATAAGGTAGTCGGTGTATATAAGGATATGGACGACATTCTTAACTCTCCTACACCTGAGAAGTTCCCCGAAATCAAGAAAGACGAGGCGGGCAATGATTACTACGCATTCGACCGCAATACTACCGTATGGCCCGGCGACCTCAAGTTCGAGGATGTCAACAAAGACGGAAAGATCAACGAGCTCGACCGTACCAACATCGGTTCCCCGCTTCCTAAGTTCACCTTCGGATGGACCAACACCTTCCGTTTCGGCAACTTCGACCTCAGCGTCTTCCTCAACGGATCCTATGGCAACAAGGTTCTCAACTACAACCTTCTCGGACAGGGCTGGAACGGTCTCGTTCATATGAACAGCGTCTGGTACAACCAGCACATCAGCATTACCGACCGTGCCCGCCTCGAAATGATCGATCCCGAGAAGGAGTACAAACCCGGCGAGTCCTGGCAGTGGGATGTCACCAATGTCCGCGTTTCCAACCCGAACACGAAGACACCTCGCCCCACTATCGCAGATCCTAACGACAACGACCGCCTCAGCGACCGTTATGTCGAGGACGGTTCGTATATTCGCGTGAAGAACATCACCCTCGGCTACACTCTCCCGAAGAGCATGCTCGAGAAGATCCACTTCGACAACGTACGCGTCTATATGAATATCCAGAACCTCTACACGCTGACCAGATATCAGGGCTTCGATCCTGAGGTCGGTGCCTCCACTCAGGACTCAACAGGTCTTACCTTCGGTGTTGATAACGGACGTTATCCTTCGCCTATGACCTGCTCCTTCGGTGTAAATCTCACTTTCTAAAATGGAGGACAGTAAGATGAAAAATATATTCAAATACATCATTTGCGCAGCAGTCGTAGTTCTTTTCACCGTTTCCTGCGAGGACTTCCTCAACAGACCGGCTGAAGACCGTTATACTACAGCGCAGTACTATCAGAACGACGCTCAGGTAGAGCAGTCCGTCAACTATCTGTACAATTCCCCCTGGTACGACGTCATCCGCTTCTATATTTACGGATCCGAGACCATGTGTGGAAACGTATATCAAGGCAACAACGCCTATTCAACCCTTACGGTAAACGGTACGGACCTGGACCTCAAGAATATGTCCTACTCCCTCTGGGCTGTCAACGCTCAGTGTAACACCGTTATCCAGAACATCCTCAACAGCACGGGCTCTGCCAGCACCGCCGCCAAGAACAAAGCTATCGGCGAGGCTCTCGCGTGGAAGGCAATGACTTACTTCCTGCTTGTCCGTACCTTCGGAGATGTTCCTATTATCCACGACAACACCCAGGTCATCAGCGAAGCTTCCTACAACGAGCAGAACAAGGTCCTCAAGGCAGATGTCTACGAGTACATCATTATGACTCTCGAGAAGGCTATGGAGCTTCTTCCCAAGGATCCCAATATCGGCAAGTACAACCGCATCGATTACTATGCGGCCGAGGGTCTCCTCTCGAAGGTATACCTCACCAAAGCCGGTCTTGGCGGATCAATCTCATCTGAAGATGCAAAGGCAGACCTTACCAAGGCCAGGGATTACGCTCTCGATGTAATCGAGAACTCCGGCCGCAGCCTCACTCCCAATTATGAGGACGTATTCCGCCTCGAGCCCAGCATCTTCCAGGCTACCGGCGAGAACCTCTTCTCCTGGCAGTGGGCTTCCGGAACCGGTATCTGGACTGCTCAGAACTCTATCCAGAGCGATGTCAGTATGCTTGGTATCGACGAATTCGGAAATACCTGGGGAGACTGGAAAGGCCCCAGCGTAAACCTGATGGACCTCTTCGGAGTATCCGCCGACGTAGAACCTGTACTCAGGGTCGACAAGGATGACCGTCGCCACGCCACCATTATGATGTTCGGCGACCAGTATTCCCAGTATTGGAGGGATAAGGGCGGCTTCGATATGTACCGCTTCTATTTCGATCCCGACTACTACCCTACAGGACTTGAAGCCAACGGTTCCAACCACCAGTGGTGCTGCCAGACCGGCGGTATGTACGCAAAACACATCTACGGCTGCGGTTCCGACCACGAAGCCGCTCTCGGAATTTCCGCCGACCGTATGTGTTATCAGCTCCCTACACACATCCTTCGTCTTTCAGACATTTATCTCGTGTGTGCAGAAGCTTATATGCTGCTTAACGACGAGCCCAACGCCCGTAAGTATGTCAATGATGTCCGTAACCGCGCCCATGCAGTCCCGTACGCCACTTCTATCACAGTCCAGGATATCTGGAAGGAGCGCCGTCTTGAACTCGCTCTCGAAGGCGACACCTGGTATGACTACGTACGCCGTTCTTACTACGATGTAGAAGGCTGTATCGCAGAGCTCAAGGCCCAGCGTCGCGGCCACTGGGACGGCATCACCGATGTCTACCATGACTATGTAGTAAAGGATGGAAACTATGTCGGCCCCGGAGCCAACACTTGGGATTCCAGCAAAATCAGCTACAACGGAACCAACGAAGAGCTGACCAACGTCACTCCTTCTATGTTCACCATCCCGTTCCCGACCGAGGATGTCGTCATGAACCCTAAGGTTGGTTCTGATGCCGAGCCGGTCCACGTCGATGTACGTGCTACTTTCAAGTATGACTTTTAATCTCTGAATCCATGAAAGCAATTACAAGATATATTGGTATTCTCATGGGTCTTGCCGTGCTTGCGTCCTGCACCGCGATCGATTACCCGGACCGCTACAAGGAAACCAAAGGTCTTCCTGAGGTAAGCTACATCCGCTACGCCGACCGCGACCTCATCATCAACCAGGCCAGCATGGAGGAAACCATCTGCATCGTGGGTAACAACCTTACAAGTGTCCACGACATCTACTTCAACGATCAGCCGGCAGTGCTCAACACCAGCTATATGACTGAACACGCCATCATCGTTGCAGTGCCCAAGAACCTCCCGACCGTTCAGGATGACAAGATTCACCTCGTCACCCGCGACAGCTCGGTAGTTCTGTACGATTTCATCGTTCTCCCTCCTGTACCGAAGATCAACGCTCTTTCCAACGAATGGGCAAAACCCGGCGAGACAGTTACCGTAAGCGGATCGTATCTTTTCGCTCCACTTACCGTTCAGTTCCCCGGAACCGATCCTATCGACATTACATCTTCGACCGGCGATTCGTTTGACGTAGTCGTCCCTGCAGGCGCACAGCCCGGTAAGATCAAGGTTCAGACAGCATCCGGTCTTGCTCAGTCGATCTTTATGTATCAGGATAGCCGCGGAATGCTCTTCAACTTCGACACCGATCCTCATCCTACCAACCACGGCTGGCACGCCCAGGTCATCGAGACCGACGGAACCGCTCTCGACGGAAACTTCCTCCGTCTCGGAGCTCCAGGAGTCACCCTTGACGAAGAAGGCGGCTGGAACGACGGAAACTTCTCCTTCGAGTATTGGCCCG
>CAJOJC010000110.1:5239-8960 GCA_905234775.1 uncultured Bacteroidales bacterium
CGATCCGGTCACCTATGCAGACAGCCCTCGTCTTACCGATTTCGCAGATTTCAGCAAGTGGGGAAATATGGCCCTCAAGTTCGAGATGCTTATTCCCAGCTCTAATCCCTGGAAATCCGGAGCCATGCAGCTTATCATCGGCGGCGTAGAGCTCGTTACCGGCGGCGCTGCAGACGCAATTGACATCGATGGAAACAAAACCGCTGGCGCGAACAACAAGTTCATCAGCGGCGATGGTCTCCCGATGGCTCCCCGCGCTCTCTACAGGCCTTGGGAAGCAACGGGTTCCTACGACACAGGAGACAAGTGGGTTACCGTCACTGTCCCTTACACAAGCTTTGTTTATAATTCAGACGGCACTACCAATTCTTATGAGATCAACGCCCAGTCCTTCACTTCCCTCACCATCTTCGTATGGAGCGGCGGAGTTACCGGAACTGCCTGCGAACCGATCATCAAGATTGACAACATCCGTGCGGTCCCCATCAAATAAAATGAAGCGCATATGAAAAAGATTTTCAAATATTCCCTTATCGTCGCTCTCTGCGCCGGAATGGCAGCATTTACCAGTTGCCAGGAAGAAGAGTTCGACGTGAACCCGCTGACCGAGGCTTTCACCTTCAGCGGAATGGCACCGAATCCGGTGATGCGCGGTGGTGAGCTCCGCATCTTCGGACGCAAGCTTGACGAGGTAAAGGAAGTCCGTTTCGGCGGAGACGTTTCCGTTACCGAGTTCGTCAAAGTAGGCAAGGGAGCTAAGCTTGATACCCTTTATGTAATCGTTCCTCTCGAGGGACCCGAGGTAGGTAAAGTCTCCATCGTGTCCAAGAACGACGAGGTAAAGACTTCTCAGGCGGATCTTACCTTCTCTGAGCCTATCGAGATTACTTCATTCTCCCCCGCTACCGTCCTTTCAGGCGATGTCATCACCATCAAGGGCGAATATCTCAACGATGTAAAGGAGATATTCTTCAGTGGAGAGAATGCCTTCGTCACCAAATTCGAGAGCCAGGATCGTCACGAACTGAAGGTCAAGGTTCCGGCAAACGCAATCACCGGCCCTATCATTCTGTCAGATGTCAACGAGGTAGAAGACGGAACTACCATTCCTAACCATATCTACACTCAGACCGATCTCGTAGTAGGCAATCCTACCGTCAACAAGGCGGCCAAGGCTACCTACAAGAGCGGCGATGTTATCACCGTAACCGGCGAGCATCTCGATATGATCAAGAACGTAGCTGTTCCTCAGGTTGCTTCTGTCGAGTTTACACTCGCCGAAGATCTCAACAGCATCAGTTTCAACCTTCCTCCCAAGGCTACAGACGGAAACATTACACTCACCTCCTTCGCAGGTGTCGAGTTTGACGCAGGCGAAATCGAGACCGTAAATGTTGCCGAACTCGCAGTAGTTTCCAAGGCAGATGACGGACGCTACAAGGCAGGATGTACCGTGGAAATCTCCGGTACCGACCTTGATCTTGTCAGCGGAGTCGCTTTCGAGGGCGCAGATGCAGACTGGTATCTCAACAAGGATGTTATCGTAGCTACTCAGCCCGCGGGCGCCAAGGACGGCCAGGTAGTCGTGACCCTCGAGTCCGGCAAGAAGGCCTACTCAGACGCGATCGAGGTCGTAAAGCCCGTTGTAACTGCAGTAGACACTACTGTCGCTACCGCAGGCAAGGACGCTATCACCGTCTCCGGACACGATCTCGACCTTGTTACAAAGGTGACTATCGGCAACAAGGCTCAGTCCTTCATCGACTGCGTCTTCGAGTTCAACGCTGCAGACAGTACTGTCGCGGTCGTTGTTCCCGACCAGGCCTACAATGGTCCTATCACCCTTACCGCAGCCAGCGGCTACGATACCGCTACCGAGAACATCTCCATCGTCTACGATATGAGCGTATCGATCAAGTTCGACGCTCCTTCGTTCGGACTCGGACAGAAGATCTCCATCACCGGTACGAACCTTATGCAGATCGAGCGTATCTACATCAAGGGTAAGAAAGTCACTTCTTTCGCAGTCCGTACAGACACCGCGATGTCGTTCGACATTCCCGAGGGTCTTGGTCCCGGAGTCTATCGCCTCGCCATTACACTGGTAGACGACAGCGAACTTACCTGGCCCGCTCCCTTCGAGATTACCGCTCCTTATACAGAAACCTTCTTCTGGGAGGGATATGAGGACCTCGCCGGATGGGGCAACCAGCCTTTCCTCGGCGCCGACGGCGCACTTGCCGATCTCGGCCTCGTAGTAGGCGACCTCATCCGAATCTACTTCACTCCTCTCGCAGACTGGTGGCAGTTCCAGATTTTCGACGGTCACTGGGGAGGAATGACATTCCCTGAGCTTGATGGCACCAACACCGTAACCAGCGACATCGTTGGCCCGGATGCCAAGTACTTCGCATTTGAAGTTACCGACGACAACTTTGCAGCGCTGACCACAGTCGGCGGCTGGGGCGGCGTCCTGCTCACTCAGGGTGAAGGTATCGCTATCACCGGACTGTCAGTCATCCATTTCGGCGCAGCCGAGAAGAGGACTGTTATCTGGGAAGGCAGCCTTACCGTCGGTGACTGGGATGGATCCATGAGTGCCCTTTCATGGGGCGGCTATGACTGGAGTACAGTCCAGGCCGGCACCAAGCTCGCAGTGTCCTTCACAGCCAGCGCAGACAATGCTGTAATGCGTTTCGGCAACGGCAGCTGGACTTCTATGCCTAGCCTTGCAGGCCTCGCCGAGGATGGCAATATCCCTGTCGCAGGACTCACAAGCTACGAGTTTGAGCTCACTGAGGCAGACCTCGAGCAGCTGACTACCGCCGGCGGACTCGTAATCTGCGGTGCTTTCTGGACCCTCACTGAGGTCGCCCTCGTCACAGTCGAGTCGGCAGGCCCTCAGGAGAAGGCAATCTGGGAAGGCGAAGTGACAATCGGCGACTGGGATGGCTCAATGAGCGATCTCTCCTGGGGCGGCTACGACTGGAGCACTGTAACAGCGGGCACAAAACTCGTCGCTCACTTTACTACCAGTTCCGAGAATGCTGTAATGCGTTTCGGCAACGGAAGCTGGACTTCCATGCCGAGCCTCGCTGGCCTCGCCGAGGACGGCAATATCCCCATCGCAGGACTCACAAGCTACGAGTTCGAGCTTACTGAGGCCGACCTCGAGCAGCTGACTACTGCAGGCGGACTTGTAATTTGTGGAGCATTCTTCACAATTACCTCTGTCGGTCTTCTGTAGACTAAACACTATTGCCGGAAGGGACCTGACCGTCCCTTCCGGTCCTAAGTATGAAGAAAGTTTATATAATAACGGCGGCGCTTGCGCTGCTGGTTCTGGGATGTAATCCTGATCCGGTCGATTCTCCTGTAAAGGACGACCCGGATCCGGTCATAGTCACCCCGGAACCCGAACCCGAGCCCGAACCTGAACCCGAGCCGGAGCCGGAGCCGGTCGAATTCGCCGAAGAGACGGACTCGACCCTTACCAATCCGAATGCTACTCAGCAGGCTATAAACGTCTATGAATTCCTTCGCATCCTTTCCGGCCAGAAGATGCTCAGCGGCGTTCAGTCCGGCGGTACTGCCAACAACAACGAAAGGGTTAATCAGATTTACACCCTGACAGGCAAACACCCAGCTCTGGCTGGCTACGACTACATTTTCCTTCAGTACTCCCCCACCCCCGACAACTGGAGTTGGAAAGTCAACTATG
>CAJOJC010000111.1 GCA_905234775.1 uncultured Bacteroidales bacterium
CGGCCAGGAAATAGACGGTGCCGTCTTTCTCGGCCCTCAGGAGCGAGATGCGCCAGTTGACGCCCGAGGTCAGGCGCCTGAGAGTCTTGCCGTCGTAAGACAGGAAATAAATCTGCTGCCATCCTGTCTCGAAAGCCCGCGCCATGTAGAGGCCTTCGCGGGTGAAGATCATATCCTGCATCCAGTCCAGCCAGGTCGGGCAAGTCTCGTGATAAATGAGGGTTTTCGAGCCGTTTGAGGCATCGACCGCGAAAAGGTCGAGTTCCTGCTGGACTCGCGGCTCCCTCTGGACGAAGAGTTTCTTGCTGTCATCGCCCCAGAACGGGGTTCCGAAATACTGGTCGGCCTCAGGGTCGAAATCGGCCCAGACTATATCCTGGGGCTTGTCGAGATTGACTATTCCTACCTTTACGTTGGGATTCGGATCGCCCGCGAGCGGATAGCGCGTTTCGCCGAGGCTGCCGCCTTTCCCGCCGTAGGGC
Source organism: uncultured Bacteroidales bacterium (assembly GCA_905234775.1). The sequence goes on from CAJOJC010000111.1 coordinate 483, forward strand.
GAGTAAATCGGGAACATCTCCACTACCGAGTTATCGAAGCGGTAGAAAGCCAGCTTGCGCGAGTCAGGGCTCCACCAAAAGGCCTTGTAACGCGAGGGACGTCCGAAGATTTCTTCGTAATAGACCCAGGAAGCGTAACCGTTCAGGATTACGTCGCTGCCGTCTTCAGTAAGCCGGATTGCTTCCCCTCCCTTCGCGGGGCGCACATAAAGATCGCCGCCGGAGGTGAAGGCTACCATCGATGAGTCGGGAGAATAAGTGGGATTGGTTTCCTGGGCGGGAGCGCCGGTAAAGGCCAGAACAGCCGCAAACAGCAGTATCAAACGTCTCATTTTACGAAAAACCTGTCGGGGAAATTGACCAGGAATACTTTCTCCACGGCCCTGGTCAGCGCCGTGTACAACCATTTCAAATCATCCGGAGTCTGCTCTTCCATCCAGAACGGGCAGTCGATGAAAACGCATTTCCACTGTCCGCCCTGCGATTTGTGGCAGGTTACGGCCTGAGCGTATTTCAACTGGAGAGCGTTGTAGTACGGATCTTCGCGAACCGCATCCCAACGCTTCTTCTTCGAACTGATATCCTGATAATCTGCATTGACGCCCTGATACAGAGCATTTTGCTGATCGTAGGTAAGGGATGCCGACTCTGATTCGAGGGTATCCAGGCAGACTTTTGCAGTCACCTGCTCGTCGGCGTAGTCGGGAAAACTCAGGGTCGCCTCGGCGAAATGGAGCCCGTAGCGCTCCTCATAACCCCTGATTCGCACCAATTCCGCGATATCGCCGTTTGCGATATACCCCATCTGGGAGTCTTCTTCGAGGAACTGGTAGCAGTTCTTCACTATCATCAGTTTGTCTCCCCTCAGAAGCCTTTCTTCCTTAAACTGAACGGTGCTGCGGATGCCTAGATTATAGCGTATAGCCCTCTTGTTCGAGCGGCAGAGGATAATAGTCTCGTCTTCGCCGTAGTGGTCGTATGCCCAGCCTATCTTCTCAGTCAGTTCCTCGCCGCCTATGCGCTCGATATCTGTATAGCCGTTCAGGTTCAGCTTAACTTTTCCGGCCGTCAGGTCACGTCGTAGTTCGGTCGCATTCATAAGAATGCCGGAAGTCTGGGCCTGCCTCACCACGGTAGTCAGCGTAGTGAATCGGACGCCTCCGAAACCGGCCATATAGTCCGGGGAAAGTGCGGGACTTTCGTCCATGCCCACCGGAGGCAGCTGGGCGGAATCGCCGATAAGAATCAGGCGGCAGTCAAGCCCGGCCCTGACGAAATTCACCAGGTCTTCGAGAAGATTCCCCGTACCGAACATACTCTGGCCGGGGGCGTCGCCGGTATCTATTCCTATCAGAGAGGCTTCGTCGACAACGTACAGGGTCCCCTTGGCCTTGTTCGGGGAGAGGGAGAACTGGCCGAATCCGTCGGAGCCCACGCTTTTCTGACGGTAGATGGCTTTATGGATAGTCTGGGCCGGGGCGCCCGCGAAAGCTGAAAGAACCTTCGCAGCCCTGCCCGTAGGGGCCAGCAGTACGGAAGCGACGCCGAGTTCACGCAGGGTTCCTATTACCGCAGCCACTGCCGAGGTTTTTCCGGTGCCGGCATAACCGTCCACGACGAGGATATCGCCCTCGTCGGAGGTGAGGAACTCCCCAGTTACCTGAAAAAGATTATCCTGACATGGAGTCGGCTCATAGCCGAAACGGCGCAGGAATTCGCCCTTAAGAAAAGCCGCCCTGTCTCCCATCGCTACCTCCTGTGGCGGTCGAATATCATCGCCACTACCGCGACTATAGGATACAGTTCAACACGGCCGAGGAACATATCGAAGGCGAAGAGGAACTTGGCGCCGTTTGAAAGGGCTCCATAGTTACCCATCGAGCCTATCTCTCCTATCGCAGGGCCTACGTTGCTCAGCGATGCGACGGAACCGGAGAAAGCGCTTTGGGCGCCGACTCCCAGACACAGGGCTATGATTATCGAAACAACCAGCATCACTGCGTAGAATGCTATGTAAAGCAGATACTGAGTAACTTCCTCTTCGTGGAGCACCCTCGATCCGACCTTGACTTCGTTGACAAGATTCGGGTGAAGGGTCTTTCCTATCTGGCGTCCGATGGTTTTAAAGAGAATGAACACACGGTCTGCCTTGATACCGCCGGAGGTCGAACCCGCACAACCACACATCACGGCCATCGCCATCAGAAGGATGTTGGTCCACATCGGGAACACGGAGTTATCGGCAATCGCAAAGCCGGTAGTAGTAACAGTACTGATAGTCTGGAAGGCTCCGCACCAGAGCGCACGGCTGAAAGTAGGGATAGTGCCGCTGAACTTAAGCGACAGACCGGTAATTATCGAAACGCAGAAGACCGCGATCAGATAGAACTTCAGTACCGGGTTGTTCAAGGGCTTCAGCGAACGGTTGACTACCGAGAGGAACAGAAGGCCGAAATGCAGCGAAGAAAGCAGCATGAAGACCATCGTGAGGCCCTCGATAAGAGTAGAATGGAAGCCAAGAATCGAGGCGTTTTTAGTACTGAAGCCGCCGGTGGCGCTGACGCTGAAAGCCTGACATACGGCATCCAGAGGCTGCATTCCCGCGATAAGATAGCTCACGAAGGAGAGCACGAAGATGCCGAGATAGACATAGGTGAAGATGAAGACCGTCTTTCCCGAACGGGCCGAATAGCTCGATTTCGAGAGCGAAGACAGTTCCATATTCGTAAGACGCGAGCGGACCGGGTAACTCCCAAACCTCCGATGAAGTGTGTCGCGGCGCGCCAGAAAAGAAGGCTCGGCGGCAGCGATTCCACGTCCGGGATTACGGTAGCGCCGGTCGCCGTGAAGCCCGATACGCTCTCGAACCACGCATTGGCAAGCGTAAAGGGGTCGCCCCAAAGGGCGTAAGGCAGCATTCCGAAGATGAAGGACAGCAGCCACGAGATAACGATAATCATGTAGCCGTCCTTAATAGTAATAGGCTGGGCTCCGCGTACGAAGATAAGGGGGAAAACACCCGAGATAAGGGTGATGAGGAAACTGATGAAAAGGCCGGTCTGGGCCCCGTCCTGTGTCGCCCACGACACGAACAGGGAGAGAAGCATGAACAACGCACTCACGAGGAGGGCGAAGCCCACATTCCTACTTATTGCCTTTAGATTCATTCTTCAGATCCACTATCCTTTTACGGAGAGTCTGGTTTTCGGCCGTAAGCTCCGCGATTCCGTCATTGATTTCCCGGAGCTGGTCGTCTCCGTCGAAGGTGACGTTGTATTTCTTGCCAAAGGAACGGTATGCATTAAGCCCGGCAGTCATCCTGTATGTCGGCGCGACATAGTACGACAACATAAACAGCAGCAGCATCACTACCAAAAGCAGTCCCACTCCTACGGCGACGATACCGGGGATGATACTGCGGTAAAGGCTGCTGTCCATATTCTCCGAGTTGGAGCGGAGGTCGTCGTAGATGGCGAGGCTGAGGTTGTCTATATCTCCGCGAAGCCTCCAGAAGCGGGGCTGGAGACGGTTGAAGTACCAGTCTCTCGTATTGATGAAATCGGCCTTGATGACATAGCCCAATTCGAGCGAAGTCAACATGTAGGCTGAGTACGCGTATTTAACGGAATCCGCAAGTTCTGAGGTACCGGTGAAGGCAGCGCTCAAGCTGTCACATTTCTGCATGAATGCCTGGGCGTCGAAATCAGGCAACTCTGTAACTGAACCGTCTCCGATAGCGGCAAGGATTGCGAGGTTGTACTCTTCTGCCGCTTCTCCCAGGCGACGGGCGTCGTTGATGCTGTTTATGTCCTTGGCGATGAGGTCAGAGACATACGAACTCATCTTGCTGTATTCCAACACCGAGATTACGCTGGAAAGAAGCAGGACGGCCGCAATCGCGCCGAGGCTGAGAATCAGCTTTCCGCGCATTCCAATCCGGGTTCCTTTAATTATTTTTCTTACTTTCCCCCTCGCCATTTTTAAATAATTTCAAAATATTTTTAAACAACCTCCAAATATACACATTTTATTTTATAAATTTGTCAGCATAAGAACATTATAAACATGACAGCAAGACTTGTTACCGAAGACAGCAAGAACGCGCAGATTAAAAAAGACATCCTGCGCCTCTGCATCGAAAACGGAACCTACAGCATTTCCGACTTCAGCCGGGATCTGGATACCAGCGTCCCTACTGTCACCAAAATAATCTCGGAAATGATTGCCGACGGACTCCTTCAGGACGAAGGAAAAGTCGGGACCAAGGGCGGACGCCGACCCAGTACTTACGGCCTGAACCCGGAAGCAGGATACTTCGTTGGCGTTGATGTCGCACGCCAGCATTTCCACATCGCCATCTGCGATTTCAAAGGCAACCTCATACGTTTTATCCAGGACATCCCCTTCGTCCTCGAAGCCAATGCGGAATCCTTCAAAAACATCTGCCTCAGGATCAAGGAAGAAGTATCGGGAGCCAACATTACCTGGAACGACGTACTCGGAGTCGGAGTATCGCTTTCAGGAAGGGTCAACCCTGAAAAGGGTTATTCCCTTACCTACTTCGTCAGCGACGACATCCCCATGAAAGACCTCTTCGAGCAGCAGCTCGGAGTCCCGGTAACGATTGAGAACGACTCCCGCGCCATGACCTATGGCGAGTACATGAACCTCGGTCAGGGCCGCGAGAAAGACGTAATCTTCGTCAACCTCAGCTGGGGTCTCGGTATGGGCATGATACTCGAGGGAAAACTCTTCTACGGAAAATCCGGCTTCTCCGGAGAAATAGGCCACTTCCCCGTTCTGACCAACAACCTCATCTGCCGCTGCGGTAAGGTTGGCTGCCTTGAGACTGGTGCTTCGGGCAGCGCTCTTCACAGAATGATAATCGAGCGCCTTAAAGAAGGGCGCAAGTCCTCCCTGGCCCCTCTCTACGAGAAGAACGGCGATCTCCATCTCAAGGACATTCTAAAGGCCGTCGAAGAAGAAGACGTCCTCGCTATCGAAGGAATCGAAGAGGTCGGAGCCACCCTCGGCCGTGGTCTCGCGGGCGTGATCAATATCTTCAATCCCGGCCTCGTCATCATCGGCGGCCGTCTGATAGTAGGAAAAGACTATCTGATGCTGCCCGTCAAGACAGCCGTGAACCGCTTCTCCCTTACCAAGGTAAGTTCGGACACGAAATTCAAGTTCTCGAAGCTGGGTATTCAGGCCGCCGGAATCGGCAACTGCCTCCTGAGCCGCGATAAACTCCTCGGACTGATTTAGTATGAAACGATTATTGAGAACGGCTGCGCCGCTTCTCTCCGTAATGCTGTTGGCTTCTTGTGCTCAAAACAGCGTCACGGTCAGGACCGGCGACGGATCCAAAGTCAGGCTCCAGGCCGAAACCGCCGAAATAATAAGAGTCAGAGCAGTACCATTCCTGAGTAGGTTCTCAGACGGGAAAAGCCTCTGTGTGGTCCCCCATAAATCTTTCAAAGGCGCAGTCATCACCCGCGAAGGCAGTCTGGTTTCGCTCAGCACCGGTGTTGTTACTGCTACTGTCGACCGTAAAACCGGTTTCGTCAGTTTCACAGACACCACAGGCAATGTGATACTCAGCGAAAACGGCCGCCATTTCTCCCCTATCAGAGTAGATGGCACTAAAGGTTATACCGTTCGACAGACCTTCCTTCCCCAGGACGAAGGCTTCTACGGTCTGGGGCAGCACCAGGCCGACGAATGGGACTGGAAGGGCCGCAATGAAGAGCTCTACCAGTACAACACTAAAATCAGCGTCCCGTTCGTAGTCTCCTCTAAGCGCTACGGTATCCTGTGGGACAGCTACAGTTTCTGCCGCTGGGGCGACCCCAGGCCTTATGCCCAGCTGGGCGAGGTGTTTACCCTGCGCGACAAACACGGTGTGAAGGGCGCCCTCACCGGAACCTACATCCCCGCCCGAGGCGAGATACTGGAGCGCAGGGAGACTTCCCTCGCCCAGGAATACCTCCGCACCCCGCAATGCGACCGGGTCATGAACGCCCCTGAAGGCTTCGAATTCGACGGTTCGCGCGTCATCTACGAGGGCTCGCTCGAACCCTCCGAGAGCGGCATCTTCCATTTCTACCTCTACTATGCCGGCTATGTCACCGTCTATTCGGGAGACAAGCAGCTTACGCCCGAAATCTGGCGCACCGCCTGGAATCCCAACGGCCGCAAGTTCGAACTGAAGATGGAAGCCGGCAAGCAGGGGCGTGAGCTATTGCGCCCTGCGCGTGCTCTCTCCTGTAGACCCTGCTGCCCAGAGCGCCATGTCTTGGTGGGGCGAGATGCAGGACCAGATTGACTATTATTTCATCGCCGGCGACAGTATCGACGGAGTTATCAGCGGCTACCGTACCCTCACGGGCAAGTCTCCCATAGTCCCCAAATGGGCCATGGGCTACTGGCAGAGCCGCGAGCGCTATACTACCCAGGACCAGATAGTCGGAACTCTTCGTGAATTCCGCACCCGCCATATCCCCATCGACAACATAGTCCAGGACTGGCAGTACTGGGAAGACGACCAGTGGGGCAGCCACGAATTCGACCGCACGCGCTTCCCCGACCCGAAAAAGATGGTCAAGGACATCCACGCGATGAACGGACGCTACATGATTTCCGTCTGGCCGAAGTTCTACGTGGGAACCGAACATTTCAATGAGCTGAACGACAAGGGCTGGATCTACCAGACCGCCGTCCGCGACAGCGTCGTAGACTGGCTGGGATACCAGCAGTCTTTCTACGACGCCTATGATCCCGGCGCCCGCAAGCTCTTCTGGAAGCAGATGAAAGACCACCTCTACGGTCTCGGAGTCGACAGCTGGTGGATGGACGCGAGCGAGCCGAATATCCACGACTGTACGGACATGGATTACCGTAAGGCCATGTGCGGCCCTACCGCCCTCGGCCCCTCTACCAAATATTTCAACGCCTACGCGCTCATGAACGCCCAGGCCATCTACGAGGGCCAGCGTTCTACCCGCGACAACCGTCGCGTCTTCCTCCTCACCCGCAACGGTTTCGCCGGACTCCAGCGCTATTCCACCGCCAGCTGGAGCGGCGACATCGGCACCCGCTGGGAAGATATGAAAGCCCAGATCAGCGCCGGCCTCAACTACTCTGTCTCCGGCATCCCCTTCTGGGGCCAGGATATCGGCGGTTTCAGCGTTGAGAAGCGTTTCATGCAGGCCCAGGCCCTCTTTAACGCCAGTAACCAGGTTACCGAAGACCTGGTCGAGTGGCGCGAGATGCAGGCCCGCTGGCACGAATGGGGCGTCTTCTGCCCCCTCTACCGCGCCC
>CAJOJC010000112.1:0-2220 GCA_905234775.1 uncultured Bacteroidales bacterium
TCCTATGCTCACCACTACTCCCACATAGGTTCTGCGGGCGAGAACCACCTCCACCCTCTGCCCGATATGGACCTCTTCCGTAGTACTGTACCACGGATTGAAGTCCAGTTTCAAAGGCACACATACCTGTATGTAGATCTTCACCGGCATATAGAGCAAAGATAATGATTTTCGCGGCAGAATTTATATATTTGTATATGATACTGACCATTTTGATCGCCCTTGCTCTGGGCAATGTAATTGAGGTAAAACCGGAATCGAATCCTGAGGGTAAGATCCTCACAATGACCGAGGCTACTATAGACCGCAGCGTATACCCCGTGTTCCCCGCTAAGGAGATGCCCGACTATCAGGAGCCTTTTTACAAAGTCGAGGAAGGAAAGGGTATATTCTTCCTGGAAGAAAAAGACACAGTCTGGATCGCTCTCGATACACCCGAACTTCACTACGGAGTCAGTGTCAGCAGAAACGAGTTCGGAATAGACGGAGGGCTGTTCCCCTCGCCGGACGGCAATCGCCTCGCCTATTATTCAAAGGACGAATCTTTGGTAGCAACCTTCCCTCTTTTGGACATCAAAACGGCCACCCTCCTACCCCTCAAATATCCCATGAACGGAACCGCTTCCGAGAGGGTGAATCTCCATGTCTACGATAAGGAGATGCAAAAATCTATTACACTGAAAATCAACGACTTCGGACCCGATAGATATATTACGGCTGTAAGTTGGATGGGCGGCGACAAAATCCTCACTCAGGTCCTCGACAGAACCCAGCACGACCTGCATCTCAACCTCTACGACGCCAAGACCGGAGAGTTCGTAAAAACCCTTCTCGAAGAACATAACGAGGCCTGGGTCGAGCCCTATGATTCCCAGGTCCAGATCTCAGATAATCTTTTCCTGTATTTCACAGACAATCGCAGCGGCTACAAAAGCATCTATCTGGCAGACCTGCAAGGCAACCTCAAGCGTCTTACACCAGCCCCCGCAGACGCCCGTTTCATAAGCTACAAAGGCGGTTACGTCTACTATTATTCCGCAGAAGTCTCCCCTGCCGAGCAGCACTTGTTCAGGGTCAAGCTTGCTCTCGGGAAGTCCGCCGCGAAATCCAAGGCAGGTAAACCCGAGAGGATAACAAAAGAGCGCGGCTGGCACAATATCGTCTTCAAAAGCGTCGGTATCAGAGACTGCTACAGCAGCTTCTCGGTACCTGGAGTTGCTCAATTTTACGATTATAAAGTCAAGCTTTCGGTAGAGCCAGTCGAAGCCGACAATCCGCTTGAAGACTACGCCGTCCCCGAGATCGAATTCGGCACCGTCCCCAGCGCCGACGGCCGTTTCGAGAACTACTACCGCCTCTACAAGCCCCTCGGCTTCGACCCTTCGAAGAAATACCCGCTTATCGTCTATGTCTACGGCGGGCCCCATTCCCAGATGGTCAAAGACAGCTGGCTCGGCGGCATCAGGATGTGGGAACTTCTGATGGCCCAGAAGGGATACGTAGTCTATGTCCAGGACAACCGCGGGACCTCAGGCCATGGCGCAGCCTACGAAAAGGCAATCAACCGACTCTGCGGCCAGGCCGAGATGGCGGACCAGATGGTCGGCATCAACCGTCTGTTCGAACAGCCCTGGATCGACCGCGAGCGCGTCGGAGTCCACGGCTGGAGCTACGGCGGCTTCATGACTATCTCCCTGGCCCTCACCTATCCGGACCCGGTCATCGACTGGAGCTGGTACGAGGTGATGTACGGCGAGCGCTATATGGATACTGAGGCGAGCAATCCTGAAGGCTTCGCCCTCACCCGCCTTCAGGACAAGGCCGATAAACTGCAGGCGAAACTTCTCATCTGCCAGGGCGCAAACGACGTTACGGTAGTCTGGCAGCACTCCCTTAGCTTCGTTCAGGCCTGCATCAACGCCGGCAAACAAGTGGAGTATTTCCCCTTCCCTCTCGCAGACCATAACATGGTCGGAATGGAGAGGGTATACCTTTATCAGAAAATAACCGACTATTTCGATACGAATCTATGAAACAGTACATCCAGCAAAACAAAGAACGCTTTTTCGAAGAGCTGTTCAGCCTTCTGAGGATCCCTTCGATAAGCGCCAAAGCAGAGAATAAACCGGACATGAAGCGCTGCGCTGAAAGGCTGGCGGAGCTTCTGATTCAGGCCGGGGCCGACGAAGCGGCTGTCTACCCCAGTAAGGGCAATCCCGT
>CAJOJC010000112.1:2234-6857 GCA_905234775.1 uncultured Bacteroidales bacterium
GACCCCTCCGCCAAGACAGTCCTGGTCTACGGCCACTACGATGTTCAGCCGCCGGAGCCGCTGGAAAAATGGCACACAGACCCGTTCGAGCCCGTTATCCACGACGACGCCATCTGGTGTCGCGGCGCCAACGACGACAAAGGCCAGCTCTTCATGCACATAAAGGCCTTCGAGTATCAGGTCCGCACCGGTAAACTCCACCACAACGTGAAGTTCATTTTCGAGGGCGAGGAAGAAATAGGCAGCCCCAGCCTTCCCGACTGGATGCGCGAACACAAAGACCTGCTGAAGGCGGACATCTGCCTCGTCTCAGACACCACCATGATCAGCGAGAAAGTCCCCAGCATCAACTGCGGAATGCGCGGCCTCAGCTATCTCGAGGTCAAGGTCACCGGCCCCAACAAAGACCTCCACAGCGGCCACTACGGCGGCGCTGTCGCCAACCCCATCACCGTCCTTTGCGAGATGATTGCGAAGCTCCATGACGAGAACCAGAGGGTCGCAGTCCCTGGCTTCTACGACAAAGTCGTGGAACTCTCGAAGGCAGACCGCGACCTGCTCGCGAAGGCCCCGTTCGACCTCGACGAATACAAGCAGTTCCTCGGAATCGACGAAGTCCGCGGCGAGAAGGGCTATACTACCCTCGAGCGCACGGGAATACGTCCATGTCTGGACGTCTGCGGAATATGGGGCGGCTACACGGGCGAAGGTGCGAAAACCGTCCTCCCGAGCGAAGCCCACGCCAAGATCTCCATGCGCCTGGTCCCCAACCAGCTCAGCCGCGAGATTACGCCCCTTTTCCGCAAGTATTTCGAGAGCATCGCCCCGAAGGATGTCCATGTCGAAGTGAAGGAGTGCGAAGGCGGCGACGGCTTCCTCATCCCCATCGGCTCGGACGCTTACAAAGCCGCCTCGCGGGCTATCGGCGAAGTCTATGGAATCGAACCCGTCCCCAGCCGCGGCGGCGGCTCAATCGCCGTCCTCGCCGAGATGCAGCAGATCCTCGGGATTGACCCGCTCCTGATGGGCTTCGGCCTTGAGCGCGACACTATCCACTCCCCTAACGAGAGCTACCTCCTGAAGCAGTTCTTCGGAGGAATGGAGTCAATCGCGCTGTTCTATAAGTACTACTAGTGACTGATTTTGCAGCAATAGATTTCGAGACGGCGAACGAATGCCCGTCGAGCGTGTGCAGCGTAGGAGTTGTTATCGTGCGCGGCGGGCAGATCGTCGACTCATTCTACAGCCTCATCCACCCCGAACCACAAATGGTTCTGCCAGCAAGTCCACGGACTCAGCGAGGAAGACACCTGGGATGCTCCAGTATTTCCTTATGTCTGGGAAAAGATAGCGCCTCTGATTGAAGGACTTCCGCTGGTAGCCCACAATAGCCGTTTCGACGAAGGCTGCCTCAAAGCCGCCTTCAAGGTCTACCAGATGGACTACCCCGACTACCAGTTTTTCGACACCCTGGCCGCCTCTCGGCGCCACTTCGGATGCGCTCTCCCCAACCACCAGCTTCAGACTGTCTCCGCCGCCTGCGGCTTCGACCTAGCCAACCATCACCACGCCCTCGCCGACGCCGAAGCCTGCGCCCACATCGCGCTGAAGTTGCTATAAAGGGATTTCTGCTTTGGAACTCTATATACACCACCCAAACGCCCTCGCAAGCCTCCCGTCGTTGTCCGTGAAATGGCCGCCATCTTCCCAGACGAGGGTGCAGTTCTCATGCCTTGCCGAAAGCTGAATCAGGATCACCTCCGGCTTCTCAGAGCCGTAGAGATTATAAATCATTACTCGCGGATAAAACGGCTTTCGCTTTCAGGAGTTTCAGCGCTATTGTAGCGCTCTACAGTCATATGAAGGTCGTATTTCTCGCGAAGAGTCGCGATCGTTTTCATCATAGGAGATGCGTGATGGGCATCGATTGCCTCCTGATTCGCCCAACTGTCGATAAGAAGGATAGTCTCCGGATCATCCAACGACTGGAAATACTCATACCTCAGGTTGCCCTCTTCAGCCCTAATTGCATCTACCGTACCGCTTGAAATCATTTCTTCTGCAAACGCCCTGGCGCTTCCGTTAGTGCCGGTATACCTAAGATTCACTGTGATAGACATAGCTTTTTCCTGTTTAGGGGCGCACGCCTGCAATGCAAACGCCATCGCCAACAAAAGAATGACGACTCTTTTCATATAATTACGATCTGCTGACGGTCTTGCTGCCGAGATTCAGGCGAATCTTCGCCATCGAGTTGCCCCTGTAATAGATCATCGCAAGGGTTGAATCGTTCTCGAAATAGAAGTTCTTCAGATACCACCTGGTGCGGCGGTCCCTACAAACAGGCAGAGACCAGACCAGCATATAAGTACCGGTTGAAGTATTGCGAAGAATAAGGCTGGTATAGCCGCGAACATCCACTGCTGCGCATTCGTACTTTCCGGAGCGCTCCTTGCGGGCTTTTGCGAAAGCAGCAACCAGCGAACTCTCGGCAGGAACGCTGCCAATCTCAAATTTCTTGGCGGAACTCATCGCATTGGGATTGCGCTCGAGCCACCACTCAAGGGTTTTGTCGGTAATGTAATCCTCTTCCGGGAGTACAACCAGACGGGCATCAGCCGCAGCCAAAGCGGCCATATACCTTACTGCAGGAGTATCGTCAAGCATATTCTGATTCGAGACTCCCTCGATACGGAATGATCCGTCCTCAGCCGCCTGAAGGTTTTTCCCGGTAAAGATTAGCGACTCGGCCGTTCCCTGCTCCAGGGCAACCATCGACTGGACATATTCCTTACCTCCTGAAAAACTGTTCAGGTACGAGAAATGGCAGTACTGTATGCCTTCGAGACTTACAAGAGTCAGACTGTCGAGTGGGGTTGTAACCGAGCCCTGCTGACGCTCCAGAAAAACTGACATCTGCTTGCCTCGGTTGTCCTTCACAACGGCCGTGGAATCGGTATACTCGAGCTGGGCTGAGTATGCCTTAGAAACCTGTTTGGCCGCACCGCATCCGCTGAGGATGAGCACGACCAAACCAAGGATCGGAAGTAAACCGCGTCTCATTACTTAAGCTCGCGGAACTTCTCGGAAGTGATCTTCTTGGCCTTAAGGGTGATGGTCTCCTTGATCTTGGCAAGAACTTTCTGGTCCTCGACCTGCTCGGCTAGGCGGTCGATCTGCTTGCGATCGTTAAGGACGTTCTTCACAGCCTCTGCAATCATATCCTCGGGAACGTTTCCGATACCGTACATGGCGTACTGATAGGTAACGAAAGCCTTGGCGGCTTCCTCGATATCCTGCTGGGTAATCTCGAAACCGAACTTCTTCATAAGGCTGCCGCGTACGAGCTGCCACTTGAAGTCCTCGACGAATGCCGGGAATTCCTTATCGAGCTGCTCTTCGGTCACCTTACCCTCGTTGGCGTGGAGAAGCCACCTGCGGAGAAATGCCTCAGGGAGTTCGATTGCCGCTTTCGCGACGTAGTATTCGCGGAGATCTTTATTAAGACGCCATGCTGCTTCATCCTTGTTCGAAGCCTCGAGACGCTCCTCTACTTCCTTCTCAATCTCCTCGTCCGTCTTCTCCTGCTTCTGGCCTTCGTAGTATTTCTTCATAGAGGCGACCATATCCTCCTTCTCCTTTGCGGAAGAGGTGATAGTGTAGTTGGTAACAGTGTCTTCCTTTACGACCTCTACATTAACCTCGGGAGAGAGGGCGATGTCGAATACGAAAACGAAATCGTTTCCGCTCTGCCAGTCGATCTCGGGCTGATTCTCGCTGCCGAGAGGCTCGCCGAGGATGTTGAGCTTTTCGTCGTCAATGTACTTGCCGAGCGACTCTCCTACTACCTGGTTAACGGCGTCTGCGAGGACCTGACCTCCATAGACTTTTTGGATAAGGGACATCGGGACATTGCCCTTGCGGAATCCCTTGAAATCGGCGTTGCGCCTTACTTCTGCGAGTTTCTTCCTTTCAATCTCGGCATAGTCTGCCGCTTCAACGTTCATGGTCAGCTCTATATTGAGCTTGTCTACCTGTTTCTTTGTAATTTTCATATGTCGTTATAGTTATTTCTTTTTTCTTGTAGGATACTTGATCCTTTCGTGATGGATCTGGGCAATGTAGCTCTTGATAACCTGTTTTGCCGTAGTAAGTTCCTTGACGGTGATATCGGCTTCTTCAAGCTGACCGTCGTCTATCTTATCCTGGATAAGTCTTTCCACAAGATTGGAGATAGATTCAGGAGAGTAATCCCTGAGGGTTCTTGAGGCCGCCTCGATAGTATCGCATATCATCAGGATAACCTGCTCCTTGGTATGGGGTTTACGGCCGGGATAACAGAACTCCGATTTCTGAGCGGGATCTCCGCCTTCTTTGAGGAACTTATCGTAGAAATAGGAAACGCAGTTTGTTCCGTGGTGGGTCAGGATAAAATCCGAGACTACTGTAGGGAGATGGTGATCATGGGCCAACTCCATACCGTCTGTGACGTGCCTGATAATGTCCTGGGCGCTCTCCATAGGGGTTTTGGAGTCGTGGTACTTGACCGCTCCGGGGTTGGAAGACTCGTTCTCCACAAAACACATCGGGTTGTTCATCTTGCCTATGTCGTGGTAAAGCGCG
>CAJOJC010000113.1 GCA_905234775.1 uncultured Bacteroidales bacterium
CTTGGTAGCGATCTGAGGATCGTTCAGGAAGAAGGTCTTTCCGTCGATTGTTATCTTGCTGATTTCCTTGCCGTTATGAGTGATTGTTCCGTCTTCGGATATCTCCATCCCGGGAATCTTCTTCAGAAGGTCCTCGAGCATATCATTGTCTGTAGTCTTGAAGGTAGAGGCGGTAAAGGCGATAGTGTCGCGCTTCATCTGGATAGGATTTCCGCGGTCGGTAATCTTCGCGGCTTCCAGTTGGGTAGCGTCGGGGCTCATCTTGATCTCGCCAAGATCGAGATCGGCGTCTTTTACTTCGATACTCTTCTCGAACTTTTTGTAGCCGAGAAGCTCCGAGCGGAAGACGTACTTACCGTTCTTGATTCCGGTAAGAGTAACCTTGCCGTTGTCTTCGCTGAGTTCGTAGGCGACACCCTTGTCGTTTGCGGGATTGTGGAGCGAGACTGTAGCGAAACTGACAGCTTCTCCGGACTGAGAGTCCTTTAGCACGGCCTTCACCGACCAGGCCTGCGCGTGCGCACTCACGCCTGCGAAGAGCAGGAGAACTGCGACTTTAAGGTTCAGATTCATAACCTTCCTATTGGAGTAACTACTTTACCCTGTCAGGGTTTTCCTTAATAAATTTGGCCCACGAATCGCCGCCTTTAATGCTGGTAAGCGGGCTCGAAAGCTGGTAATAATGACACATAGCTATCGCCAGCGCGTCCGTTGCGTCGAGATGCTTAGCATCAATTTTTATGCCAAGGGTTTTCTGTACCATAGTACTTACCTGCTCCTTGGAGGCGGAGCCGTTTCCGCATATCGCGATCTTGGCTTTTCGGGGGGCGTATTCGGTAATCTGGACGCCTTTTTGAGCGGCCGCGACCATCGCAGCGCCCTGCGCCCTGCCCAGTTTGAAGATGACCTGGGCGTTCTTATCAAGGAAGGGCGATTCGATCGCCATGTGTTCGGGCTTAAAACGGTCGCACAGCCCACCTACGAACTCGTTTATACGAGCGAGTTTCGCGTAAGGATCGGTCTCCTTGCGGATGTCGAGCACGCCCATCTCGACGTACTCGGGTTTGTTGTTCTCACCAATACGGATGACCCCGAAACCAAGCAGGTTGGTTCCGGGATCTATTCCGAGTATGGTTCCTATCTTAGTCAATCTTGTCGAAGCCTGTATACGGGCGCAGAACCTCAGGGATGATGATACCGTCCGGGGTCTGATTGTCTTCGAGGAGCGCAGCGACTACACGCGGAAGCGCGAGCGAACTGCCGTTAAGAGTGTGCGCCAGCTGGGTCTTGCCGTCTGCGTCGCGATAACGCAGATGGAGACGGTTGGCCTGATAGGTTTCGAAGTTGCTGACAGAAGAGATCTCGAGCCAGCGGCCCTGAGCGGCGCTCCAGAGCTCGAAATCGTAGGTGATGGCGGAGGTAAAGGACATGTCGCCGCCGCAGAGACGGAGGATCCTGTACCTCAGGCCGAGCTTATTGACGATCGACTCGACATGGGCGACCATATCGTCGAGGGCCTTGTAGCTGTCTTCGGGCTTCTCGACGCGGACGATCTCGACCTTGTCGAACTGATGGAGACGGTTGAGTCCGCGAACGTCCTTTCCGTATGATCCGGCTTCACGGCGGAAGCACGGGGTATAAGCGGTAAGGCGCTGCGGGATCTCGTCTGCCCCGAGGATGACGTCACGGAAAATGTTGGTGACGGGGACCTCGGCGGTCGGGACCATGTAGAAATCGTCGACTTCGGCATGGTACATCTGGCCCTCCTTGTCGGGGAGCTGACCCGTACCGAAACCGGAGTCTTTGTTGACCATTACGGGCGGCTCGACCTCCTGATATCCGGCTGCGGTGTTGCAGTCGAGGAAGAAGTTGATCAGAGCCCTCTGGAGCTTAGCGCCCTTTCCCTTATAAACGGGGAAACCGGCGCCGGTGATCTTGACTCCGAGGTCGAAGTCGATGATGTCGTATTTCTTCGCGAGTTCCCAGTGAGGGAGGGCGCCTTCCGGAAGCTTCACCTCCGGGCCGCCCATCTTCACTACCTCGTTGTCTTCAGCTCCCTTTCCGGGCGCTACGAGATCGCAGGGCATGTTAGGGATGAGGACGAGGTCAGACTCGAGTTCGGTAACAGTTCTGTCCATCTCCTCGAGGAGAGCGGTGCTCTTGGCCTTGAGGTCTGCGACTGCTGCCTTTGCTTTCTCTGCCTGTTCCTTGAGGCCCTGTTTCATCAGCGCACCGATCTCGGCTGCCTTTGCTTTCTGTTCGGAAAGCAGGGCGTCGCTCTGAGTCTGAAGCGCACGGCGTTTCGCATCGAGTTCAATGATGGTATCGACGAGTTTTGTTGCGTCGAAATTCTTGATCTTCAGTTTTGCGATGACCTTGTCGCGGTCTTCGCGAAGAGTTTTGAGTGTTAGCATAATCTAAAGAGAAAAGGACCTGCAATCCGCGAGGCGAAGTGCAAGTCCTGTATTCATTACTCCCCCGGATTAGTTCTCGAAGGGGACTACCGATACGTAAGACTTGTCCTGACGCTTGCGCGTGAACTTGACAGTTCCATCCACGACTGCATACAGGGTGTGATCTTTACCCATACCGACGTTCTTGTCAGGGTTGTGGACCGTACCTCTCTGGCGAACGATGATGTTGCCAGCCTTTACGGTTTCTCCACCGAATTTCTTGAGACCAAGTCGCTTACTTTGTGATTCACGACCGTTCTTCGAACTGGATTGTCCTTTTTTGTGTGCCATAATTCAAAAGTTTTAAGCGATTGCGATTTCAGCGATACGGATCTTGGAGAGTTTCTGACGATGTCCGTTGCATTTCTGGAAACCCTTGCGACGGATCTTCTTGAATACGAGGACCTTATCAGCCCTTGCGTCGTCTGCGAGAACGGTTGCCTTGACGGTAACGCCCTTCACATAGGGAGCGCCGACCTTTACCTTACCCTCGTTGTCGAGAAGAAGGACTTTGTCGAACTCCACATCAGCACCTTTTGCTTCCGGAAGACGGTTGCAGAAGATTTCATTACCAGCTTCTACTTTAAACTGCTGGCCTGCAATATCTACGATTGCGTACATTGTGAAAACTTTGTTTAAAAGTTTCGGCCGTAAGCGTCAGCCCTCACGGCTGCTCTTTACCTGCTCAGCGGTCATCTATAAAATCGGGACGC
>CAJOJC010000114.1 GCA_905234775.1 uncultured Bacteroidales bacterium
GGCTCTCCTCGCACCCGACTGTTGCCTAGTTATCACCCGAAATGTCTAATAGGGGCTTTGAGATGGTAGTCCATCACCCCATTTGTCTAATAGACCAAAGAATCTGAATCGCAAAAAAGAGCAACTGCGTCGCAGCTGCTCTTTTCGCTCCCCCTCGGGGACTTGAACCCAGGACCCCCTGATTAACAGTCAGGTGCTCTAACCAACTGAGCTAAGGAGGAATTTCATAGTGCCGCTTTTTCAAGCGGGACTGCAAAAGTAGTACAAAAATTGGATTCCGCAAAGAATCCGGTCAAAAAATTAGTATCTTTGTGTTTGAGGCCCCGCGAAGAATGCGGGGTGACGCAACACTATATGGATATCAATCAATTGTCCACTCTCGTCAGAAGTCTGATTCTGGACTCAGACGAGGTCCTCGTCCCCGGCCTGGGAACCTTCCGCGCAGAAGTAGTCCCGGCCTCTTTTTCCGATAAAGGTTTTACAGTCAACCCTCCGTATAGGAAGCTTACGTTCGTCTCTGAAGAGCTCGAAGGTGCAGCGAAGGTAGAGGCGGAAGGCCTGGAAGAATGTGTCGCAAAGCTGAAAAAAGAGCTGAACGAAACCCGCTGCGTAGAACTGACTGGCCTCGGAAAGCTTCGACTGACTAAGTCGGATCAGTACTTCTTCGTCCCCGACGAAGACGCAGATATCTACCCTGAGGGCTTCGGCCTGGAGCCCGTGTCGCTGAAGAACAAAGAGGCCCGCGAAGCTCAAGCCAGCAAGGCCGAAAAGCCTAAAAAGACTCGCGAACCCAGACCACGCAATCCCAAGCGCACGGCTATCATTGTCGCCGTGGTGATTCTCGATATCATCCTTATCGCGATAGTGGCCCTGAAGGTGCTGGGAACGGTAGCTCCGGACTTCATCGATAAACTTCTGTACACGGAAGAGGAGCTCGCAATCCTCCACAACAACCTATGATCGAGCTCGTCTATCCCCTTGAGCCGGTGCCGCTGATTGGCCCGCAGGCAGACGCATCTGAGACCGTCCCCGTCGTAGACGAAAACGGCCTCGTCGTTGCCCGCGCAGCCCGCGAATACTGTCATTCCGAAGAGCCGCTCCTTCACCCGGTCGTCCATCTTCAGATTGTAGACCGCTACTCCCGCCTTTTCCTCCAGCATCGCAGCGAGAACAAGGAAACTTACCCCGGTCGCTGGGATACTGCCGTCGGGGGCCATGTCTCCTACGGCGAGTACTACGAAGAAGCGCTGCTGCGCGAAGCGGGCGAAGAGCTCGGCCTATACGACTTCCACCCGCAGTACATCGATAACTATATCGCCGGCGACGAAACCGACCGCGAGATGGTCGGGCTCTACGCGACCGTGGGCTCGTTCGACCTCCATCCGGATAACTACGAGGTCTCGGAGGGCCGCTATTGGACCATGGACGAGATCGAGGCGAGCCTGGGCATGGACGTTTTCACCCCCGAGTTCGAAGCCGAATACCGCGCATACAAAGATAGAATCCTCGCGCTGCTATGACCGACGAATTGATAAAGTTCATCCAGGACCAGCTGTCCGTCTGGCCGATGGCGTCGGCGAACTTCCGCTCGATGAAAGCGGCCGAAGTGCGGGATCTGACCGTGGGCGGGATCCCGGTGAAAGCGCAGCACAACCCCTGCCGTATCGGCAGCACGACGGCCGTGGTCGACAAGGAGGCGGTAGCAGCCCGCCCGTGCTTCCTCTGCGTCCCCAACCGCCCCAAGGAGCAGTTCCATATCAAGTTCGACGGCCGTAAGGGGCGCCGCTACAATGTCCAGGTCAACCCGTTCCCGATCTTCCCGAACCACCTCGTCATCGCGCGCGATCAACACGTCCCCCAGTCCGTCTGGCACAACTTCGTGGACATGATGGACTTCGCGCGTAAGTACCCGGAGTTCCTCGTCTTCTACAACGGCCCGTACAGCGGTGCGTCGGCCCCCGACCACATGCACTATCAGGCGATCCCGACCGGGCTGCTGCCCCTCCAGAATGCGATCGACCGCTGGCTCGACGAAGGCCAGACTCCGCTCGCGACGGGGCAGGACGCGAAGCTGTACCATTTCCCGCACTTTTGCCGTGGGGTCTACGCCCTGCGCTCGGATACCCCCAAATCGCTGGCGAAGCTGTTCTACCAGCTCGTAGACTGCTGCCCCACGATCGAGGGCGAGCCGGAACCGCGCCTGAACCTGTTTGCCTACTGCTATCGGAGCGAGTACCGCTGCTTCGTGGTGCTCCGCGGCGCGGTGCGCTCACACCACTATTATGCCGACGGTCCGGATCACCTCACCATGAGCCCCGGCGCCGCGGACATGGCCGGCCTCTTTGTCTGCCCGCTGAAAGCGGACTACGACAAGCTTACCGGCCCGCTGCTCGAGTCCGTGCTCGACGAAGTCTGCATCTCGCCCGAAGACGAGAAGATGGTCGCATGGCGAATGACCCGTCACCAGTCGAAGGTGGACGTCCCCATCGCCCAGGGAGATTCGATCGTGTTCGAGATGATCTCCGACGGCGCCGGTCCCCAGCGAGTCAGCCTCTCCGAGGGCCGAATCGACTACGGCGGCGCGCTCTACGACGAGCTCTATTTCGACAGCGTCACCCGCTCGACCGTCTTCGCCCCGGCGTCGTTCATCATCCATGGTCCCGAACCCCGCCGTTTCACGGTGGAGGGTGGCACGATTCGTGCATGTAACCATATCGGTATCGAGAATTACCTGCTGAGTAAGATGTCCGAAGAGTTAAGCCCGGACCTCCCGCTCGAAGAAACAAAAAAAGCAGTGATACGGCGCAGGGCCGAGATAATGGCCGAGACCGATCACCCCGAATATAAAGGTTTGACAATAGAAATATTAACCAATGTCCGTCAGGCGGTTGACCTTACCTGGGGACAGCTAAAATAAAAGATTATGAAACTGTTTAAGCTCACACTCGCAGCTCTCCTCGCAGGCGCCCTCGTTTGCGGCGTTCCTGCAGCAGCTCAGACACGCGGAGGAGGTAGCTCAAAATCAACCTCTACTACCCGCAGTTCGTCTTCGTCTTCGTCTTCGAGGGGTTCGAGTTCTGCATCAAGGAGCTCGTCATCCTCTTCGAAGAGTGTCTCAGCGACTCGCGCCTCGTCTTCTTCAAGTAGCTCGGCCGTGAGATCGTCTTCCTCTTCATCAAGCTCGCAGCAGAAAAAGAGCGCAACTACTACCCGTAGTTCTTCGTCGTCTTCGCAGCAGAAGAGTACTTCCGCAAACCGCAGTTCCTCTGCTCAGCAGAAGACTACGACAACTACCCGCAATTCTTCTTCCGCCAACAAGAGCAGTTCTACCGTAAGGCAGTCTTCTTCTACCGGGACATCAAGTTCGCCGCAGAAAAAGAGCGCAGCTACGGTTCGCAATCCTAAGGGTACTACTACTACGACTCCTCAGAAGACTCCCGCCCAGAGAGCCTCTTCGGTAACTAAGAGGGAATCTCAGGACAAGTCAAAGGCAGCGACCCGCGCAGACGGCGCAGTGACCCGCAACGCAGGCAGCAGCTCGGCTCAGAAGCCTTCGGCAGCTACCCGTAACGCGGCTCCCGCTCTGGAGAACAATCGCAGCGGGAACACCGGCGGAAATGTCCGTATGAACAATGAACCGTCGCACAGGACTCCTCCTGCAAGCCGTGGACACATCGACTACAACAGGCCTTCAAGGTTCTATGACTATGGCTATCACTATTACGGTTACAGAATCCACCGCCTGCCTCCTCGTCACACCGTTTACGACTACTGGGGACGCCGTTACTACTACTACGACGGAATCTACTACTACTATCGCGGAGGTGTCTACTACGTTTGCCGTCCTCCTTTCGGCTACTTCTTCGAGCCCGGTCTCTACTACTATGAGCCTGTAAGATGCCGCATGAGGTACTACACATACGCAGATCATCAGTATCATCTGATCAACGACAACTACCGTACTATCGCTGAGCAGAACGCTATCATAGCCCAGAACAATGCTACCATCGCTCGTCAGCAGGCTACCCTTCAGGCTCAGCAGACTCAGCAGCTGAGGATGTCTTCCGAATCATACCAGCTCGCAATGAGGCTCGGCCTGGTTCAGAGCTACGCAGCAGTAGGTCAGGAATACTTCTACGACGACGGTGTGTTCTTCGTTCTGAACGCCAACGGACGTTACGAGACTATCGTTCCTCCTGCAGGCGCCCTTGTAGACGAACTCCCTGACGACTACGAAGTCGTTGTCCTCAATGATGGCAAGGAGTACTTCAAGGTAGATGAGACAATCTACCGTATGACCGTCAGCGAAGGAAAGGCTTACTTCGAGGTCCTCGGCCAGCTCCAGGACTTCAAGTGGTAAACTAAGATTAAATCAACTCAAGAATGCGGCGGGCAGTTTCAGACTGTCCGCTGCTTTTTATTGTGATGTCGCGAAGGGCGGGATCGCCGGGCGAGGAGTGCGCGACTGAGCGGGCGTCGAGAAGGCGGACGAGCTGACGGGCGGCGGCGGGGGCGGGATCGATGAAGCGCACCTCAGGCCCGGCGACCCTCTGGAGCACCGGAAGCAGGAACGGATAGTGTGTACAACCAAGAACTACCGTATCTGCGCCGGCCTTCAGCAGCGGCTCCAAACTGGCGCGGACGACCTCTTCGGCATGGGGTCCTTCAAGCTCGAGGCTCTCGACTAGTTCCACGAACCCACGGCCTACGCGCTCGACTACCTTTACGTCACCGGCATATGTGTCGCGGGTGTCCAGGTACTTCGAGGCCTTGAGGGTTCCGGCGGTGGCGAGGACGCCGATCACGCCGGTGCGAGTTCCGAGGGCGGCCGGTTTCACCGCCGGCTCCATCCCTATGAATGGAACCTCAGGCCACTCGGCGCGAAGAGACGCGATTGCCGCGGCAGTAGCGGTATTACACGCGATTACTACTGCGTCTGCGCCCTGCTTTAGAAAATCAGAGACTATCTCACGGCAGCGCCCTACGATAAACTCCGGAGTTTTCTCCCCGTAGGGACAGTTTGCGTTGTCTGAGTAGTACAGGAATTTATCGCCCGGAAGAAGGCGCAGGATCTCCTTGAGGACTGAAAGTCCTCCGGAGCCGGAATCCATTATGCCGATCGTCGCCATAGCTAGACAAATATACCGATTATTTTCGTTAAATTTGTTCGATATATGACAACTCAGGA
Source organism: uncultured Bacteroidales bacterium (assembly GCA_905234775.1). Next base: position 5,189 of record CAJOJC010000114.1, read on the forward strand.
GCAGATAAAGGATTTACACGCCCGGGTAGATACTCTGAGGCGCTGTCTTGACATCGACGGAAAGCGTAAGGACGTCTCGGCGAAAGAAACCGAGAGCCAGGCCCCGACTTTCTGGGATGACCCCAAGGCCGCCGAGGCTTTTCTTAAAAAACTCAGTTCGCTGAAGGCCTGGGTTGTCCAATTCGACAAAGCGGCCTCGCTGGTAGACGACCTCGACGTCCTCGCCGAGTTCGCCGAGGGCGAAGAATCCGCCGAGCTCGACGAAGGATATGCGGCAGCTCTCCAGGCCGTAGAAGATCTAGAGTTGAAGAACATGCTCGGCGGCGAGGGAGACAACCTCGGCGCAGTCCTTACCATCAACTCCGGCGCCGGCGGAACCGAGTCCAACGACTGGTCTGCGATGCTGATGAGGATGTACCTTCGCTGGGGCGAGCGAAACGGCTACAAGATGACTGTAACCGAGAATCAGGAAGGAGACGAAGCCGGAATCAAGAGCGCGACTATCGAGTTCGAGGGCGACTATGCCTACGGCTACCTTAAGGCCGAATCGGGAGTTCACCGCCTCGTCAGAATCTCTCCCTTCAATGCCCAGGGTAAGCGCCAGACTACCTTCAGCAGACCCGCTCGTAGATGACTCGATCAACATCGAAATCAACCCGGCCGATATCGAGTGGGATACCTTCCGCTCCGGAGGCCACGGCGGCCAGAACGTCAACAAAGTCGAGACCGGAGTCCGCGTGCGTCACATCCCCACCGGCATCATGGTCGAGAACACTGAAACCCGCTCCCAGCAGGACAACCGCCAGAATGCCCTCCGTATCCTGAAATCCCGCCTCTACGACATCGAGCTCCAGAAGCGCCGCGAGAAGCAGGCCGAGCTCGAGGGGCAGAAAAAGAAAATCGAATGGGGTTCGCAGATCCGCTCTTACGTGCTCCATCCCTATAAGCTGGTCAAGGATGTCCGCACCGGCTACGAGACCGCCGACACCCAGGGCGTGCTGGACGGCGACCTCAATGCTTTCATGAAAGAATATTTAATGCAAAACTAATATGGCAGTAGAGTTTAAGTATGCGCCGATGTTCCAGCTCGGCGAAGACAAGACAGAGTATTACAAGATTCCCGGTTCGGAGAAACTTGTGAAGACATCCAAGTTCGGAGGCCATTGCGGCTGCGGCGGCAAGACCATCCTGGAGGTATCTCCCGAGGCCCTCACGCTGGTGGCCCAGCAGTCGTTCCACGACTGTGAGTTCATGCTCCGCCGCTCGCACAACGAGCAGGTGGCAAAGATCCTCAGCGACCCCGAGGCCTCAGAGAACGACAAATACGTAGCGCTGCAGTTCCTTCGCAACGCAGAGACCTCAGTCAAGGGCGTCCTGCCGTTCTGCCAGGACACCGGAACCGCTATTATCCATGGCGAGAAAGGCCAGGCCGTATGGACCGGCTTCGAAGACGAAGAGGCCCTGAGCCGCGGCGTATTCAACACCTTCACCGAAGAGAACCTGCGCTACAGTCAGAACGCCCCGCTGGACATGTACAACGAGGTCAATACTAAATGTAACCTCCCGGCCCAGATCGACATCGAGGCCGTTCAGGGCGAAGAATACCGCTTTGTCATGGTCGCCAAGGGCGGCGGCAGCGCAAACAAAACCTACTTCTACCCGATGACCAAGGCGACGATCCAGAACGAAGGAACCCTCCTTCCGTTCCTCGTCGAGAAGATGAAGAGCCTCGGGACCGCAGCCTGCCCGCCTTACCACATCGCGTTCGTGATCGGCGGAACCAGCGCGGAGAAGAACCTCCTCACCGTCAAGCTCGCCAGCATCAAGTTCTACGACAACCTGCCCACGACCGGCGATGAGACCGGCCGCGCCTTCCGCGACATCGACCTCGAGCAGAAGCTCCTGAAGGAGGCGGCGAAGATCGGCCTCGGCGCCCAGTTCGGCGGTAAGTACCTGGCCCACGACATCCGCGTCATCCGTCTCCCGCGCCATGGCGCCAGCTGCCCTATCGGAATGGGCGTGAGCTGCTCGGCAGACCGCAATATCAAATCGAAGATCAATGCCGACGGCGTCTGGATCGAGAAGATGGACACCAACCCGTCAGAGCTGATTCCGGAGCAGTACCGTCGTCCGGGCGAGGGTCCGAAGGGAATCGAGATCGACCTCGACAAGGGCATCGACGCCGTGCGCGCCGAGCTCACGAAGTACCCTGTCAGCACCCGCGTCAACCTCAAGGGAACGATCATCGTCGCCCGCGACATCGCCCATGCGAAGTTAAAGGCCAGGCTCGACGCAGGCGAGGGGCTGCCCCAGTATTTCAAGGATCACCCGGTCCTCTACGCAGGCCCCGCGAAGACTCCGGCCGGTTACCCGTGCGGCTCGATGGGCCCGACTACCGCTAACCGTATGGACCCGTATGTAGACGAGTTCCAGGCCAACGGCGCCTCGCTCGTGATGATCGCGAAGGGCAACCGTACCCAGCAGGTCACCGACGCATGTAAGAAACACGGCGGATTCTACCTCGGAACAATCGGAGGAGTCGCCGCTATCCTTGCCCAGAACAATATCAAGTCTATCGAGTGCGTGGAATATCCCGAACTCGGAATGGAAGCTGTCTGGAAGATCCGCGTCGAAGACTTCCCGGCATTCATCCTGGTCGACGACAAGGGCAACGATTTCTTCAAGAAACTCGGACTGTAAATGAAAAAGAAAGGTCGGTGGTGGAAGATCCTTCTGATCGTCCTGGCTGCGCTCATCGCACTGATATTGAGCGCAGTCCATACCGTACTTTACACCCGTGTAAAGGATAGGTTGATAACGAAGTTTACCGAACCTGTACTCGAGGGTAAAGTAAAGGTTGACAAAATACGTGTAAAGTTATTGACGACACTGCCAGACTTTTCTCTTTACATTTACGATGCTTCTTATACCAGGCCCTTCGAGGAGGGTAGACCCACATCCAAGGATACCGTACTGGCGATAGACCGCATTCAGGCTAAACTGAATCTGTGGTCTTTCGTAAAGGACGGATGTATAGATTTACATGATGCAGGTATATTCGGGCTTTACGCGAATGTAATGCCTTCCGATACATCTCTTCTGAAGCCTACAGGGCCTAAGGAGGAGAAAGAGCCGGAGCCGCTGAATCTGCCCCATTTCCGGGCAGACTTTACCCTCGAAGACACTAATCTGAACTTTTCGGATATAGTTAAGAACGGATCGCTGGAGTTTAAGCTGAATGGCGCGAACTCCAAGGACGGTGTTCTGGATGCCGATGTGTCGGGCTTCAGCCTGAAGGCGCTCGGGCTTACGCTCAATGCGACCGTGGCCGGTCGCGACCTGCCAGGTCGACCTCGACGCCGACGCGCTGGCGCGGCTCCGGGCGCTGCGATCGCTGCTGCCGGACGGTATAAGCGCCGATGGCGATGTCCGCCTGACTGCAGACGGATCGCTTGCGCGCAGTGGCGCCGATCTTCTGGCCTCCGTCAGCACCCCCAGCCTCAGGGCTCAGACGCCCTTCGGCCGTATCGCTGCCGACGACGTGAAGATCGTCGCGGGCGCGCGCAACAAAACCGAATCCCTGCCGCGCCGCCGCCCCCATCGCGAAGGCATGGAAGTTCCGGAGTTCCTTCGCGAGGAGGACTTCCGCGCGGCCGACATCGACGTGCAGCTTGACACCGCGCTGACCGAGCTCATGAAGACATGGAACCCGCGCGGCTCGGTCCACATCGGCCATGCGGTCGTCATCACCCCGAAGTTCCCGCTGCGCAACTCGCTCGACGGGCTTGACGCCAGCTTCAACACCAACGAACTCAAGATCGATACA
>CAJOJC010000115.1 GCA_905234775.1 uncultured Bacteroidales bacterium
GGCCCAATTTGCGTGGTCCCAGCAGGGCATGATCCTGCGACTCCCTGATTATGAGTCAGGTGCTCTAACCAACTGAGCTATGGGACCGGTCCGACACCCGCGATTTCAAAAATCCGGTGCCTTTTGGAGGTTAAGCGACCCCGAAGGCCGCGCGCCGTCAAACTTTGATCTCTACATCAACTCCTGCAGGAAGCTCGAGACGCATAAGGGCATCAACGGTCTTGGCGTTGCTGTCCTCGATGTCGAGGAGTCTGCAGTATGAATCGAGCTCAAACTGCTCACGCGACTTCTTGTTGACGAAGGTTGAGCGGTTGACGGTGACGATCTTCTTGTTGGTCGGAAGCGGAATAGGTCCGTTGACCCTTGCTCCGGTGGTCTTCACAGTCTCGACGATCTTGGCCGCCGACTTGTCGACGAGCATATGATCGAAGGATTTGAGTTTAATTCTGATTTTCTGGCTCATATTAACGTTTTTTGTACTTTACTCATCATTGTCATCGGACAGCAGTCTGAACCCGCTCTTCTCGACTATCTCCTTCTGCATAGCAGGGGAAACCTCTGCATAGTGGTCGAAAGACATCGTGCTGGTAGCACGTCCGGAAGAAAGGGTACGGAGCACCGTCACATAACCGAACTGCTCGGCGAGCGGAACGAATGCCTTGATGATGCGCGCTCCGTTAGCTGTACTGTCCATAGCGCTGATCTGTCCGCGGCGGCGGTTGAGGTCGCCGACGATGTCTCCCATATACTCTTCAGGTGTAACCACCTCAAGGCTCATGATGGGTTCTAGAATGACAGGTTTACACTTAGGGCAGGCGTGACGGAAGGCCATACGTCCGGCAATTTCGAACGAAAGCTGATCCGAGTCGACCGGGTGATAAGAGCCGTCAAGCACGGTAACTTTCATCGACTGGACTTCGCAGCCGGCCAATACGCCGTTGGCCATAGCCGACTTGAAGCCTTTCTCGATGCAAGGGATGAACTCCTTGGGGATGTTTCCGCCCTTGACGACACTCTCGAACTGGAGTCCGGTAACTCCCGGGTCTGCCGGTCCGATTTCCACGATAATGTCGGCAAACTTGCCGCGTCCGCCAGTCTGCTTCTTGTAGACTTCGCGATGTTGGACGCTGGCTGTGATTGCCTCTTTGTAGTTGACCTGGGGCGCACCCTGATTGATCTCGACTCCGAACTCCCTGCGGAGACGGTCGATGATGATATCAAGGTGAAGCTCGCCCATTCCGCTGATGATGGTCTGACCGCTTTCGGCATCTGCCTTCACGGTGAAGGTCGGATCCTCCTCGGAAAGTTTGGCGAGCGCTACGCCCAATTTATCAAGATCCTGCTGGGTCTTAGGCTCCACGGCGACTCCGATAACCGGATCCGGGAACTCCATAGACTCAAGGACTATAGGCTGGCCCTCTACACAAATTGTGTCGCCGGTCCTCAGGTCCTTGAATCCGACTGCGGCCGCGATGTCTCCCGCTTCCACAACCTCGATCGGGTTCTGGTGGTTGGAGTGCATCTGGTACAGTCTGGCCACTCGCTCCTTCTTCGCCGACCTTACGTTCAGGACGTAGGAGCCGGCTTCCAGCTTACCCGAATATGCGCGCAGGAATGCAAGACGGCCCACGAACGGATCCGTGGCGATCTTGAAGACGAGCGCGCAGAAGGGCTCGCTGTCGGAAGGCTGGCGCTCGATTTCGGCTCCATTGCGGGGGTTGATACCCTTCACTGCGCCTTTGTCGAGCGGGGACGGAAGATAACGCATTACTGCGTCGAGGAGGAACTGGACTCCCTTATTCTTGAACGAAGATCCGCAGCAGGCCGGCACGATCTGCATCGAGATGCAGCCCTTGCGCAGCGCAGCGATAATCTCGTCGCGGGTAATGGATTCCGGGTCCTCGAAGAACTTCTCCATCAGGGCTTCGTCGCACTCGGCAGCCACCTCCACGAGTTTGTCGTGCCAGGTGTTTACGTCTTCGACCATATCCTGAGGGATTGCCCCGTAGTGGTAATTAACCAGCTCTTCGCTTGAGTTGTAGAAGATGGCCTGTTTGTCGATGAGGTCTACGATGCCCTCGAACTGATCTTCTGCTCCGATAGGGAGGCAGATGGGCACCGCATTCGCGCCAAGTTTGTCGTGGATCTCTTCGACGCATGCAAGGAAATCTGCCCCGACGCGGTCCATCTTGTTGATGTACGCGATCTTGGGCACCCCGTACTTGTCTGCCTGACGCCACACGGTTTCGGACTGGGGCTGTACGCGACCCACCGCGCAGAATGTCGCGATGGTTCCGTCCAGCACGCGGAGCGAACGCTCCACCTCTACCGTAAAGTCGACGTGGCCGGGAGTGTCGATCAGGTTGATCTGATAGACCTTTCCAGCGTAGTGCCAGAAGGCGGTAGTTGCAGCTGAGGTAATAGTGATACCTCTTTCCTGCTCCTGGACCATCCAGTCCATGGTGGCCGCTCCTTCGTGGACCTCGCCGATTTTGTGTGTCTTTCCAGTATAGTACAGGATTCGTTCAGACGTAGTAGTCTTACCGGCATCGATGTGGGCCATGATGCCGATATTACGTGTGAACTGAAGATCCCTTTTTGCCATTTCTACCGAAAAAGTCAACTAAAGATTAGAAACGGAAGTGGGCAAATGCCTTGTTGGCCTCTGCCATTCTGTGCATATCTTCTTTACGCTTGAATGCACCACCTTCGTTGTTGTAAGCCGCTACGATCTCTGCGCACAGTTTTTCTGCCATCGAGTGACCGGAACGTTTGCGGGCAAAAGAGATCATATTCTTCATAGAAAGTGATACTTTTCTTTCCGGTCTCAACTCGGTGGGCACCTGGAAGTTGGCGCCGCCGATACGACGTGACTTGACCTCGATCTGAGGGGTCACGTTCTCGAGGGCCTTCCTCCAAATATCCAGAGGAGCCTTGTCAGAATCTTTCACCTTCTCGCCTACCATATCAATGGCATCGTAAAAAATTGAATAAGCGATACTCTTCTTTCCCTGCAACATAAGATTGTTCACGAAACGTGTAACTTCCACGTCGTGGAACTTAGGATCAGGAAGTAGAATCCTCTTGCTAGGCTTCGATTTTCTCATTGTTTTGAAAAATTAAAGATTAAACCATCCTTCAGACTACTTCTTCGGCCTCTT
>CAJOJC010000116.1 GCA_905234775.1 uncultured Bacteroidales bacterium
AACTACATTCCCGACACAGAAGAGACCCTGACGCTCGTCCCTTACGGCTGCACCAAACTCCGAATCTCCGAATTCCCAGTATTGTAAGGGTTTTCCGGTATTCCCGGACGGGGGAAAAAACCGCTATTTCCGGTATTCCCTGTCGCCCAGAAGGTCGCGGGCGGTGAGGGGGGCGTTGGTTGTGATCTGGTCGACGCCCTTGAGGAAGAGCTTCTGCATCTTCGCGGGGTTGTCTACCGTCCAGACATTGGCTTTGAGGCCTTTTTTGTGGAGGTTCTTGATGAGGGCTCCCTCAACGGAGTAGATGGCGGCGTTGTAGTCGGCGCCGGTGTAGCCTTTCTTCTTCAGGCCCTTGCTGGAGATATTGCCGGTAAGGTACTGAATCTCGAACTGAGGATGCTTGGCGATAATTCTCTCGCAGGCTACCTTGCTGAAACTGATAAATACGATACGCGAAGGATCGTAGAGACCGTGGGCCTTGACGATCTCCATCGACTTGTCGACCAATTCGATAGTAGCTTCGTCTGTACGCTGTTTCTTGAACTCCAGAACCAGGACGGTCTTGTCCGACTTCTCTCCCTGGGCGAGGTAGTCGTCCAGCGTAGGGAGTTTCTCGCCGTTGGGCAGAGGATACTTTGCCAGTTCCTCGTAGGTATAGTCGGCGATAACCATTTTCTCCGGGCCGTACTCTTTGTCGTGGTTGGAGACTACAATACCGTCTTTGGTAAGCTGGACATCGAATTCGCTTCCCCAGAAGCCTGCGTTCTGGGCTTCCCTCAGGGAGGCGACGCTGTTCTGAGCGTAACCTGCCGCTTCACAATCCCAGAAGCCGCGATGTGCGACTATCTGAACCTTTTCCGGCGCATGACTCGCCAGTTTTGAGCTGCCGCAGGAACAAAGAGCCGCGACTGCTGCGATAAGAGTAATTATTCTTTTCATAATGTCAAAGATACGTATTATTTCACTAAATTTGTCTTCACGACAATCGGATGCCCGATCAGGTCGGGCATGACAAAACAAAAAGTCGGCATGACAAAACAAAAAGTCGGGCATGACAAAACAAAAAGTCGGCATGACAAAACAAAAAGTCGGGCATGACAAAACAAAAAGTCGGGCATGACACGACAAAAGGTCGGGGTTCACAAGATAATCAAACAACTAAACTATATGATTAAAGTAAACGTAGGAGGCTGCAGCTCCTTTGTCAAAGATGCAGATTATCAGAATTATGTAAAGAAGGCCCTCTAAGCATACGACGTTCTCCAGAGCGAGAAAGGCGCCGGTAACGACTTCCTCGGATGGAAGACCCTTCCCAACGAAACCCCCGAGCAGCTCGTAAAAGACTGCGAGGCAGTACGCGACAGTTGGAAAGCTAAGGGTGTAAATCTCGTTATCGTAATCGGTATCGGAGGCTCGTACCTCGGAGCGAAGTGCGCAATCGAGGCCCTCTCCCACTGCTTCGTGGAGCCCGCGACTAAGGTCGTATTCGCAGGAAACAACCTCAGCGAGGAGTATCTGGCCGAGTTGATGGATCTCGCGAAGACCCGCAACACCGCCGTGGTCGTGATCTCGAAATCGGGTACGACTACCGAGCCCGCCGTGGCCTTCCGCATCTTCAAAGAGTTCGTAGAGGCAACCTACGGAAAGAAGGAAGCCGCCGAGAGGATCGTCGCCATCACCGACGCCGCCCGCGGAGCGCTCAAGACCCTCAGCACCCAGGAAGGATACAAGACTTTCGTGGTTCCGGACAATGTCGGCGGACGTTTCAGCGTGCTGACCCCCGTGGGCCTGCTGCCCATCGTCCTGGCCGGTTTCGATATCCGCGCACTGCTCAAGGGCGCGGCCGACGAGCGCGAAGAGCTCCTGAAGAAGGGCCCCAAGAATGCGGCAGTCGAATATGCGGCAATGCGCAATCTTCTTCATCTCGAACTCGGCAAGGCGGTCGAAATTCTCGTCACCTACAACCCGAAACTCACCTACATCGCCGAATGGTGGAAACAGCTCTACGGCGAGTCCGAGGGCAAGGACGGCAAGGGAATCTACCCTGCCAGCGTTACGAACACGGCCGACCTTCACTCGATGGGCCAGTTCATCCAGGAAGGCAGCAGGATCATGTTCGAGACGGTCATCAGCGTCGCGAAGGCCAATCGCTCGGTCGTGATCGGCACCGATCCCCAGAATCTCGACCAGCTCAACTTCCTCGCCGGCCAGCATGTCGAGCATTGCAACGCCATGGCCCAGCTCGGAGTCAAGGTCGCCCATATCGACGGCGGCGTCCCCCAACTCGAGGTCGGAATCGAGAAGATCGACGAATACAACCTCGGCGCGCTGTTCTATTTCTTCGAGTTCGCATGCGGAGTCAGCGCATATCTGCTCGGTGTGAACCCGTTCAACCAGCCGGGAGTCGAGGCCTACAAGAAGAACATGTTCGCCCTTCTGCGTAAGCCCGGCTACGAAGCCCAGACCGAAGAGATCCTCAAGCGAATCTAAAGTGTGTACGCCCTCGCCGACTGCAACAACTTTTTCGTCTCGTGCGAAAGAGCTTTCCAGCCCCAGCTGGAAGGTCGGCCGGTCGTAGTACTCAGCAATAACGACGGCTGCGTCGTCGCCCGCTCTAACGAGTCGAAGGCGATGGGAATAAAGATGGGCACGCCCTTCTTTCAGCTCAAATCCCTGGTGGAGAGCGGAAAGCTGGTGGCGTGCTCCTCTAATTATACCCTCTACGGAGACTTATCCAACCGCGTCATGAGCATCCTGGCCGGAACTCTTCCCGGCTACCAGAAATACTCCATCGACGAAGCATTTTTCACACTTGACGGGATAGCCCCGGAGCGCTACAAGGCAGTTTGTACGGATCTGATCCGGCGCGTGCGCAGGTGTACGGGAATTCCCGTAAGCATAGGAATCGCGCCCACGAAAACCCTGGGCAAGGTCGCGAACCACTTCGCGAAGAAATACCCCGGCTACCGCGGCGTCTGCATAATCGACAGCGATGACAAGCGCTTGAAGGCGCTGTCCCTAACGCCCATAGACGACGTGTGGGGCATAGGCTGGCGGGGCGCGCCAAAGCTCATGGCGGCGGGAGTGCAGACCGCTCTCGATTTCGTCGAGCGGCCGGAGGCGTGGGTCAGCGGCCGCGTGCGGACCTGGAAGGAGCTTCAGGGCACTCCCGCCATCGCCGATGAGCTCCCAGCGCCCCGCAAAAGCATCTGCACATCGCGTTCGTTCGCCGAAATGATCACGGACAAGGCCGAACTGCGGCTGCGCGTGTCCGATTTCGCGGGAATCTGCGCTCAGAAACTGCGCAGCGAAGGTTCGGCCGCCTCCGCCGTCGGAGTTTTCGCCCACACCAATCCCTTCCGAAAAGACCTCCCGCAGTACTACCCCTGGGAGATGGTCCATCTTGACACGCCGCGCAACTCAACGCAGGAAATTGTAAAGGCCGCGCTGAAAGCACTGGACGCGATCTTTCGCGAGGGCTATTCCTACAAACGCGCAGGAGTCATCATCGACGACATAGTCTCTGCGGACGCGGTCCAGGGACATCTTTTCGAGACGGAAGACGAACGGGAACTTCAGCGCCGTCAGGACGAGATCAGCGCCATCATGGACCGCGTCAACAAACCGGGCAGCAACCTTCTGCGTCTCGCCACCCAGCGCCCCGGTCACTACGCCGACGGCATCCGCCGCGAACACTGCTCCCCGCAGTTCACTACTGATTGGTCTGATTTACTCGAAATAAAATTATAGCGGAGCGGCAGTTTAGCCCTGAAAGGACTCCAGTCGCTTCGCTCCTTCCGGCCGTGCGTAGTGTGTCGCCATCAGGCGACCGGCCGATCCGGGTATTTGCGCGAGCAAATACGGAAAGGAGTAAAGGACGCAGGGGGTGTCGGGGGATGTGTCATCCCCCGTATATAGTCCGGGGGTGGACAGGCCTTTCAGGGCTAAACTGCCGCTCCGCTTACTATT
>CAJOJC010000117.1 GCA_905234775.1 uncultured Bacteroidales bacterium
GAGATCTATGACCCCGGGACGCATGCTTTCACTGCAGTCGGCATTATGGCCGTGAAACGGTCCATGTCCTCGGCCCTGACCATGCCCGACGGCAGCGTCATCATCGTGGGCAACTGGCACGCTCCCGACAGTTGGGAAACCTGGACTCCGGAGGGCGGCTTCGTCCCCGGCGGCCCGCTCGCTCCCGGCTGGGCAGAACCCCACGGCCTTCCAGCCTCGCGCGATGATATCATCGTTTTCGGGCCATGGGATACCATGGGCGGGAACCCCGGCGGGCGGGTCGAGCATCTCGGCGGCGCTACCGAATACGTACCTCTGCTTGAAGAGTGGTGGCCGGGGGTAAATTACTTCGTTTTCCCGGACGAAATGCGGATCGCCGATTATACCTACCTGGTTCCGCTCGTGAGCCGTTCGGGGCCGCAGACCGCAATCATGAAAGTCGAGAAGGGCACGTTCTCCCTGCTTGAGATGGAGCGGCCGCTGCCCACAATCGGGCCGGATGGGAATATGATCGGCTGGCGTTATCTCCAGGTCGACCGTCCGGCGCGCTTGATCTGGGTCCAGGGTATGGATGTGGAAACTGGGCGCCTGTACATCGCTCGAATTGCGTATGACGCCACCTTCGACGGGGGCAAGGCCGCCTTTACCCTATTCTACGCCGACGTGCCGAATGGGTTTGCCTCCAACTGCGCGAAGCTGATGCCCGGCGGACGCTTCGTATTTGCGGGCGGAACTAATTGGAAGCGGGGAGAGGTTCCCGTTTTGGTCGATAACTTCAGGACCTATTCGGAGACGTATATTCTGCATACTGAGCCGTTGGTAAGGGCTCGTGCTCCGCTGTGGGTCTTTGTTTTGCTGGCGGTGGCTTTGTGTGGGCTGGTCGCGCTGATAATTGTCTACAGACGAAGGACACCCGAGACGCCTGTTGAACCCGGTCTGCCCCGCAATATGATGGAGCAGATCACGGCCGTGATCGAGGAAAAGGAACTATATCGTCGCAAGAACTTACGCATCACTGATGTGGCGACCGAACTTGCGACGAACAAGACTTACGTCAGCGTTCTGCTGAATAATATGTCGGGAGAGAGTTTTACTCAGTTGATTACTCGGTACCGCGTCCGCTATGCTCAGAAATTACTGCGCGAACAGCCGGAGATGCTCCTCGACGAAGTCGCAGAAGAGTCCGGTTTTTCTTCCCGTACGACCTTCTTCCGGAATTTCAAGGCACTTACGGGTATGACTCCGCTGGAGTGGCGCAACAGCCGTTAACCGTGCTTATTTCTTCTTGAGGGTGACGCTGGCTTCGACCTCGTAGGCGCCGTTATACCACTCTCCGTCGCCGTCTTTCGTCCGCTCTACTTTGCGGACAGTTTGAGCCGACTCGAACTCGCCGCCGTTCTTTTCGCCGTCGATATCCTCGAAGACGATGGTGACTTCCTGAGGCGCGCTGAAGACGTTTTGCTGCAGGAGATACTCACCCTTTGAGTCGGTATAGAGAGTGTCGTGGTGGTACCAATCGTTCTGGTCGTAGATTACACTCTCACTATTTTCGTAATGGTCGTGCTTGGTTACAGCCACCCTGATCCCTTCGATGGGCTGGCCGTCTTCGTCCGTGACCGTCCCAAGAGCTTTGAAATCTCCATGGGGCTCGCCGTACATACAAAGTCCAAACCCTATCAGTTCGCAGGAAGCGAACCCAAGCAGTCCGAGGATCATTGAGGCGAGATATTTCAAGAAGCGTTTCATATGGTTGACATTTTATGTATTAAGCATTGAATCAATTTTCCTTCAGAGTCGCGAAGGTGCATTCCATTGCCCTTGCAATACTTCCAGTAGCGGCAATCGGCGCAGAGATCCTTTTTCATCCATTCCCGATTGCGGTACGCCTGGTACTTATTGTTCCAGACTTCGATGAAATCGTCCTGGTAAATGTTGCCCTGGGTGTAATCTGCGCGGATGCTGGGGCAGGCGGAGATTGAGCCGTCTGCGAGGACGGAACCTACCGTAACGCCTGCGTTACACATATAGAAGTGGTCCCTGACCTCGCCCTCATAGTTGCCAAGAAAACCTTCGCATGCAAATGAGGCCTTTATCCGACCTTCTTTTCTGGTCGCCTTTATGAACTCCATCAAGCTTTTTAGCTCTTCTCCGGACAGGTGAAGTTCAGGATCGTTTGCGGCGCGCCCTGCGGGGAAGATGGTGAACAGTCTCCAAGACTTCAGGCCGAGACCAATCAAATACTCTTTGAGGTCTTTTAGTTGAGGCAGGCTGCGCTTGTTGACGCAGGTCACCACGTCGAATTCTATCTGACCGGAATCAATAACCATCTTGATTGCCTTCGAGGCTCTTTCGAAGGTTCCTGGCCTTCCGCGCATCCAGTCGTGGACCTCTCCCAGGCCGTCGAGGCTGATGGTCATGGCCCGCAGGCCGCTCGCCAGCAGGCTCCTGTAACGCTCGGGGGTCAATCCCAAGCCGTTTGTAACTATACCCCACGGGAATCCTCTTTCGTAGATTACACGTCCACACTTCTCCAGATCTTTTCTCACCAGCGGCTCGCCTCCGGTAATGTTGATCATCACTTTATGAGGGTTATAAGCCTTCGCCACCGAATCCAGCGCCTTGCAGAAATCCTCGATAGGCATGTCTTTAATAACCGACTGGACATGGCAGTCGCTGCCGCAATGTCTGCACGACAGATTGCACCGCAGCGTACACTCCCAGAAGAGCTGGCGCAGTTCGTGTTCCTGCACCGCCTCTTCCTGAAGCTTACTGACGATATTCAGCGCTATTTTCCTTCTCAACCCCAGAGGTTCCATACCTATATTAGATGCAAATCTGCCCTAATATGTTTCTTTTTTATCTTCAAAGATAATTAATTCTATGAACATATTAGAGGCGCGAAGCGGCGGGGGTTGAACCCCTGACCTCCAGATTGCGAACCTGGCGCTCTACCAACTGAGCTAATACCCCGCGTGTTTTTTGGGACTGTAAAAGTAACACTTTTTCTAAATAACCATTAATATGGTATATTTGTTTTCAAGAAGGTTAATTAACGGTATGGTATACACATCACTCACTCAACTCATAGGCCGCACCCCG
>CAJOJC010000118.1 GCA_905234775.1 uncultured Bacteroidales bacterium
CCGAGACCCACCTTCGAGGAGAAGGTGAAGAGGCCCATTTCCTTTCCGAGTTTACGGTGGTCGCGCTTCTTCGCCTCTTCGAGCATCACGAGATACTCGTCAAGCATGCTCTTCTTAGGGAAGGTGACGCCGTAGATACGGGTGAGCTGTTCGCGGTTCTGATCGCCCTTCCAATAAGCTCCTGCTATTGCTGTAAGCTTGATAGCTTTGATGTCGTCTACATGCTTTACATGGGGACCGCGGCAAAGATCAGTGAAGGCTCCGTTTGTGTAGAAGGTGATAGTACCGTCTTCGAGAGCGTCGATAAGCTCACACTTGTACTGGTCTCCTTTCTCCTTGAAGTACTTCATTGCGTCTGCCTTGGAGACTTCCTTACGTTCGAAAGTTTCCTTGGTTTTCGCGAGTTCCAACATCTTGTCTTCTATCGCCTTGAGGTCAGATTCGCTGATCTGGCGGTCTCCGAGATCTACGTCGTAGTAGAAGCCGGTTTCCACAGCGGGACCGACTCCGAACTTTACGCCGGGATACAGAGCCTCCAGCGCTTCTGCCATAAGGTGGGCTGAAGAGTGCCAGAATATTCTCTTCGCTTCGTCATCCTCCCAGGGGCGGATGGTTCCATCAGTAAATGCTATTGTCATAAGTCACTGTAATAAAGCCTACAAAGATAGGAAAATTTTCTATCTTTGTGAATATGGAAAAAATCTCAGGAAAAATCATCAGCAGCGAGGCCGCTGTAGCCGCGCTCTTTTTCGGCTTAATCTCCGGCGGATACATTTTTTTGAATAATTTGCTCGCAGGGCTCGAATCCCAAATTCTTGTCAGTGTGCTGGGGATTGTGGTCTGGCTCGCAAAGTTCGTGGGCTGCATCCTCCTGATGCGTTTCTTTATGAAGAAACTCCAGGCCTCGTATGAAGGTGTTGGCCGCAATCAACTCCTTGGGTACGGAACCCTTATCGCGCTGTTTTCCGCCATCATCACAGCCGCCTGCAGCTACATAGCAGTGCAGTACGTTTTCCCCGACATCACGAAGACCGCTTTCGATACCATGTATCAGACCATGGGCTCGATGCTCGACTCCAATTCTGTGTCGATGATAGAGAAGATGGAGACTCACTACGCCTCTATCTCCCTCTGGGCCAACCTTTTCTGGTGTTTCATCTACGGCTGGCTCCTCTCCGTGATTCTTTCCTCCACCCTTGCCGGAAAGAAGAATATTTTCGACGACGACGATATTTAATCCTATGGATATCAGCATTATAGTTCCGCTATTAAATGAGAAAGAGAGTCTTTCTGAATTGGTGTCGAGAATCGATACCGTAATGAAAGACGGAGGTTTTTCATACGAAGTAATCATGGTCGACGATGGCTCAGACGATGGGAGTTGGGACGAGATCGAGCGCCTTGCATCAGCTAATCCGGCCGTCCATGGAATCCGCTTCCGCCGCAACTACGGCAAGTCGGCCGCGCTTTACTGCGGCTTCGCCCGTGCTGCAGGCGAGGTGGTCGTGACCATGGACGCGGACCTGCAGGACTTCCCCGAGGAGGTCCCGGAGATGTACCGCATGATCAAGGAAGAAGGTTGGGACATCGTCTCCGGCTGGAAACAGCATCGCAAAGACAACGCCCTCACGAAAAACCTGCCTTCGAAGCTCTATAATGCTACCGCCCGCTCGATCACGGGCCTCAAGCTCCACGATATGAACTGCGGCCTGAAGGCTTATCGCAGCGAAGTCGTCAAGAACATCGAGGTCTACGGCGAGATGCACCGCTATATCCCCTATCTGGCTAAGAATGCGGGATTTACGAAGATTACCGAAAAGCCCACACAACACGCCAAGCGTAAGTTCGGAAAGAGCAAATTCGGCATGAGCCGCTTCATCAACGGCTTCCTCGACCTGCTCAGCCTCTGGTTCCTGTCCACCTTCGGAAAGAAACCGATGCACTTCTTCGGCTACAGCGGAATCTTCACCTTCCTGGTAGGTTTCGTGATGGCTATCTGGATTATCGTAGAAAAACTGGTTGCCCAGGGTCGCGGCGAGGCCTTCAGGCCCGTCACCGAGCAGCCGCTCTTCTTCCTCGCCCTGCTCGCAATCGTCATCGGCGTATTGTTCTTCCTCGCCGGCTTCCTCGGAGAGATGATCTCCCGCAGCTCCGTCGATAGGAATAGGTATAATATCCAATCGGAAATCTAATATGGGAAAGAAATTATTTGTTGTCCTGATTGCTGCAGTGGTTCTCGCCTCTTGCAGTACTTCCCGCTATTATTCAGACTACACTCAGGAAGATATTACCGAAGATCTGGCCATCCTTGGGCCTATTTCTTCAATAGTCTACATGGACAAGAATAACCACCGGGTCTATGACGACTCTCTCTCGATAGCGTCGGAGGAACTTTTCACCAAGCTCACCTATCAGTCCGGCCTTCCCATCACCGCGAGGATTGAGTTAAATGAAGATCAGCGTCATGATGCGTTATCCTTCCTGAGTTATCTTAACTCAACTTCTGCTAAAGAGCGGGGTAATGTCCCTATTCCCCAATCTCTTGATTACCTTCTGGAATCATCGGGACACCGCTACGGTCTTCTTCTATTTGAAGACGGAACAGTACGCGATCCCAAGGGCGTCTACAAAGAAGTAGCTGTCAGCGCAGCCATCGCCATCCTGGTCGCAGTCATTACGTTAGGATCTATAATTATGTACAGCGTCCCTATCGCAAATATCTCTAATGTGTATATCGCTGTCATTGATTCTCAAGAAGACAACGTAGTCTTCTACAATATGGGCCACTCCGACGACACGGATCCTCTCAACGAACGCGCCCTCAAGTCCCAACTCAAAGGTCTTTACAAAAAGCTCCTCCCGTAACGATTAGAGGTCTTTTTGATGCCAAGCTTCCGACTTTCATAGTCGCAAAGCGGCTTTTCGGTTTTGCCCGCAGGGCAAAAAAGAACCCCCGGTCGAGATTTCTCGATCGGGGGTTCCGAAAAGCCGCAGCTGCCTACTCTCCCACCTGGTGGGGCAGTACCATCGGCGTTAGTGTGCTTAACTTCTCTGTTCGGGATGGGAAGAGGTGGATC
>CAJOJC010000119.1 GCA_905234775.1 uncultured Bacteroidales bacterium
CTTATGTAAGGAAATGTTTGGAACTAGAGATCCGAGAAGGCTGGATACGACAAAAAGAATCACTCTGGCACAACAACTAAGAAGAACATATCGCATGAGTTTCCGACAACTCGCGATACTTGTCAGGATTAACGAAAAGGAACTGCGTGTTTATGTGAAATCTTAGGTGTTTCGCCAACTAGCTGCCAAGCGATATGCCCCACAGGGGGCTCTATGAGGGGCAACCCCGGCAGCAAGGGCATAGATCGGGCCTTGCTGCCGGCTCATGTGCCCTACAAGCCATTCTGACGGGGGTACTTTGGCAGCTACTTGGCGAAAAAGTAATTTCCGGTAATCCCGGACGGGGAAAGACAGTTACTGTTCCGAAGCGGAACTGCTTGGCGGCGTCTTTTTCCGGTTGCGGTACTCGGCGGTGGCGGTGAAGAAGACGTCGGCGCTGGAGTTGAGGGCGGTTTCGACGGAGTCCTGGATGACTCCGATGATGAAACCGACCGCAACGGCCTGCATGGCGATGTCGTTACCGACACCGAGGAAAGAGCAGGCGAGGGGAATCAGCAGGAGGGAACCGCCGGCGACTCCGGAGGTTCCGCATGCGCCCAGGGTAGTCACAACGCAGAGCAGCAGGGCGGCGCCGAAACTGACCTCCACCCCGATGGTGTTGGCTACCGCCATCGCCATCACGGTGATGGTCACCGCGGCGCCGTTCATATTGATGGTAGCTCCCAGAGGGATACTTACGGAGTAGAAATCTTCATCGAGCCCCAATTTCTTACATATGGCAAGATTGATAGGAATATTAGCTGCTGAAGAGCGGGTGAAGAAAGCGTTAAGGCCGCTTACAGATAAACACTGCCAGAGGAGCGGATATGGGTTTTTGCCGGTTGCGATGAATGACCACAAAGGGTTGAGTATCACGGCGTTGAAAAGCATGCAGCCTACCAGAAGAAGAACCAGTTTCCCGTAGGTGGTGAATATCTCCAGTCCGCTCTGGGCTACCGCCGTGAAGACCAGACCGAGAATACCGAACGGGGCGAACTGTATGATCCATTTGACGATGACGGTAATTACATCCGCGAAATCTCCGACAGCCTTGATTGTTCCGCTCGAGGCCAACAACTTAAGGCCAACGCCGAACAGAATAGCCCAGAAGAGTATGCCAATGTAATTTGCTGAAGCCAATGCGGCTACAGGATTGGCGACCATATTGGTCAGAAGGTTGGTGAAGATATCTCCCAGAGCGCCGGGAGCGCTTTCCGCAACTCCCTGCTGAAGCTGAAGGGTAACGGGGAAGATCCAGCTTCCCGCGACCGCGACGAAGGCGGCGGCGAGCGTGCTCAGCAGGTACAGCGCAATCACGGTGCGGAACCGGGCACCCAGGCCGCCGCCCGCCCTCGCGATCGACGCCATCACCAACACGAACACCAGCACCGGCGCAATCGCCTTCAGGGCGCTGACGAACACCGTTCCAAGCACCCCAAGCCAGCTCCACGACGGAGCCAGAAGCCCCAGCGCAGCACCTATTACGAGTCCTCCAAGTATTCGGAGAACAAGACTCATTTCAGACCATTTCCTGAAAAGGATGCCTATCTTACTCATCGTTTATATGTAACTGTCTGTAAATCAGCGGAAGATCCTCCGTACATAAGTTCCCATTCTCCGTGCATGGGGACCATATCGCCGGCTAAAGAATCCCATGAGAGGAATACCTCGTCGGTCAAATCGAACACAACCTCTGCAGTCTGCCCGGCAGCTACGAACACACGCTCGAATCCGCGCAGACTCTTAAGCGGTCCATCGACATCATCGGGCTTACGTACATAAAGCTGCACGGTCTCCCATGCGTCAACCGAGCCGGCGTTCGTCACAGGAACAATTAGCTTGCGGCCGCGAACGCTCGCGGGACCATACTCAAATGTCGTATAGCTCAAGCCGAATCCGAAGGGGAACAGCGGCTCACCCTCGAAGTATCTGTAGGTCCTGCCTTTCATCGCATAGTCCTCGAAATCAGGGAGTTGGTCAACGTCCTTATAGAAAGTCAGCGGGAGTTTTCCGGAAGGGGAGACCTCTCCCAACAGCACCTCCGCGATGGCTGTGCCGCCCTCCTCGCCCGGGTACCATGCCTGCAGAATCGCGTCGCAGCTCTGCGTCTCGGGCACCAACCCCATCGCGGAGCCAGAGAAGTTGACGAAAACTACCTTCTTTCCGGCGGCGTGGAGCGCTGCGAGCAGATCCCGCTGAACCTGCGGGAGCTCGAGCGATGTACGGTCGCCGCCGCGGAAGCCGGGCACCTCGACCGGCATCTCCTCACCTTCGAGCCTGGGCGAGATACCGCCCGCAAAGATGACCACGTCGACCTTTTCAAGCTGCGCAAGCAGCGCGGAGACAGGAACGGCCGGGCCCACGAGCGGGCAGCCTTCGATAACCGGCAGGCCGGGGAAGCGCTCGCGCAGGGCATCTGCCAGGGTCACGGTCCTCTCCGGGATAGGGTTGTAGTTGCCCCACATCATCTCGCGGTCGTCTGCGTTCGGCCCCACGAGCGCGACCCTGGCATCCGGCGCGAGCGGCAGAATACCATCGCGGTTCTGGAGCAGGACGAGCGTTTCGCGGGCGATCTTCAAATTGAGCGCGCGATGTTCCTCGCCCTCGACTATATCGTCCGGCAGGTAGTCCCACGGCGAAGTGTCCCCATCCAGCTCGCCGAGCCTGATTCGTTCGGCCAGAAGGCGCACGAGGCTGCGGTCTACCTCCGCTTCGCTCAGCAGGCCTTCGGAGACGGCCTCGGGGATGTGGACGTATGAGTCGCCGCACTCCAGGTCAACGCCGGTGTGAATTGCCGAGGCCACGGCGTGGGCTGCGTCGGGGCTGAAGTCGTGACGCCCGGGGACATAGAAGTCCGAGACCGCCCAACAGTCCGAGACCACGAGGCCCTTGAAGCCCCATTCGCCGCGCAGGATCGTATTCACGAGGTAGTCGCTCGCGCCGCAGGGCTCGCCGCGGAAGCGGTTGTACGCGATCATGACCTCCTTCACGCCGGCCTTAGTCACAAGGTCCTTGAACGCGGGAAGAT
>CAJOJC010000120.1:0-1148 GCA_905234775.1 uncultured Bacteroidales bacterium
TGACGAACATAGAATAATGCAAAAAATCTACGAAACCGACCCCTGGCTGGAGCCTTGGAAAGACGCGATAGACGCGCGCCATAAGCGTATTCTTGACTGGCGAAGGAAAATCGCAGGAAAAGGCAGCCTGGAAAAGGCGGTAAACAATCACCTCTACTACGGCCTCCATAAGACAAAAGATGGATGGACCCTTAGGGAGTGGGCCCCTAACGCTACTAAGATCTACCTCATCGGTGACTTCAACAACTGGAAGAAGAGTGAAGCATACGCCCTGAAGCCCGTCGGAAACGGAAACTGGGAAATCACCCTTCCGGAAGTCTTTATGGGTCACCAAGACCTCTACAAGCTCTGGATAGAGTGGCCAGGCGGAGGCGGCGAACGCCTTCCGGCCTATGTCACCCGCGCGGTTCAGGACCCCGAAACGAAGGCGTTCGCCGCGCAGGTCTGGGCCCCCAAACCATACAAGTGGAAAACAAAAGGTCACATAAAAATCAAAACCCCCTTCATCTACGAATGCCACATCGGCATGAGCGGCGAGAAGGAGGGCGTCGCTACCTTCGAAGACTTCCGCAAAACGGTGCTCCCAAGAATAATAAAGCTCGGCTATAACGTCATCCAGATCATGGCCCTGCAGGAACACCCGTACTACGGCAGCTTCGGCTACCAGGTCTCGAACTTCTTCGCCCTCAGCAGCCGTTTCGGAACGCCCGAGGAATTCAAGCGCCTCGTCGATGAGGCCCATCAGAATGGAATCGCCGTGATTATGGACATGGTCCATTCGCATAGCGTCGAGAACGAGCTCGAGGGCCTCAGCCGCCTGGACGGCCGCGACGATCTCTACTTCTACCCGGGCCCGGCCGGCCATCACCCCGCCTGGGGCTCCCGTTGCTTCGACTATGGCAAGGATGAGGTCGTCTACTTCCTGCTGAGCAACTGCAAATTCTGGATGGAGGAGTACGGGCTGGACGGCTTCCGCTTCGACGGCGTGACCTCGATGATGTATTGGGACCATGGCCTCGGGACCGCCTTCGGAAACTACGACCTTTATTTCAACGCGGGCGTAGACGAGAACGCGGTGACCTACCTCGGCCTCGCGAACCTGCTCATCCACGAACTCAATCCGGACGCGATTACGATAGCCGAGGACG
>CAJOJC010000120.1:1172-7412 GCA_905234775.1 uncultured Bacteroidales bacterium
CGAAGCGGGCGGCGTGGGCTTCGACTACCGTATGGCCATGGGCGTGGCCGACCACTGGATCAAGTGGATCAAGGAAAAGTCGGACGACGAATGGCCGATGGGCGAGATGTGGTGGGAACTGACCAACAAACGGGCGGACGAAAAGACGGTCAGCTATGCCGAATGCCACGACCAGGCCCTCGTGGGCGACAAGACCATCATCTTCCGCCTGATGGACAAGGAAATGTACTTCGCGATGGGGAAGGGGACCCAGAATCTCATCGTCGACCGCGGAGTCGCCCTCCATAAACTCATCAGGCTCGTTACGGCCGCGACCGCCGGAAACGGCTACCTCAACTTCATGGGCAACGAATTCGGCCACCCAGAGTGGATCGATTTCCCCCGCGAAGGAAACGGCTGGTCGTACAAGTATGCCCGGAGGCAGTGGTCGCTGCCGGATAACCCCGACCTTCGCTACGGCGCGCTCGAAGCTTTCGACGCCGAAATGATTCATTTCCTCAAGGCTCAAAACACCCTCGCAGGCGCGCCTGAGCTCATATGCGCGAACGAAGGCGACAAGGTCTTGATATTCAAGCGTAAAAACGCTATATTTGCGCTCAATTTCAACCCGACCCAATCTTTCGAGAATTATGGGTTTGATGTTGAAAACGGAGAGTACGACCTGGCCTTCAATTCAGACGAACCCCGCTTCGACGGATTCGGCCGGCTCTCTCCCGGCGAGAAACATTTTACAGTGGACCATCAATTGCGCCTCTACCTGCCCAGCAGGTGTGCGCTGGTCCTGATTAAAAAATAAGCTGTATGGCATTACTCAAATTCAACAAGGCGGAGCTGGTGAACCTCTCTTATTCGCTTAAGAGGGAGATTATCTGCGCCAACAAGACAGGTGCCTATTGCAACACCTCGATCGTAACCTGCAATACGAGACGCTATCACGGCCTCCTTGCAGTCACGCTCGACCGCTTCGGCGGAGACAGGTTCCTGCTGCTTTCGTCGCTCGACGAATCGCTTATCGTGAACGGAAAGCAGTTCAATCTGGGAATCCACTGCTACGGAGACATCTACGAACCCAGGGGACACAAATACGTAGTCGACTTCGCAGCCGACCCGGTTCCCCAGATTACCTTCAAGATCGGCTCGATCGTATTCAGAAAGAGCCTTCTTCTCTGTCCAGACCGCGACCAGCTTTATATCAAATATGAGCTTCTTGAGGCCCCCGATGCAGCAACAGTTCAGATCAGGCCCATGCTCGCTTTCCGCAACATCCACGCCCTTACTCAGGCCAACGACGTAGCGGACGGAACGGCGAAACCCGCCTCCAACGGAGCCGCCTTCCGCCTTTACGAGGCCTTCCCGGATCTGTTTATTCAGTTCTCAAAGGCCGTAAAGTTCAATTCAGACCCTGTTTGGTATTACGGAATTACTTATTCAGACGAATACCGCCGCGGTTTCGACTGCAAGGAAGACCTTCTGTCGCCCGGTGTCTTCAGCGTCAATATGAAGGCCGGAGAGTCCGTTTATCTGTCTGCAGACAAATATGAGCGCGAACCCAAGTCATTCAAAAAAGACTACGAAGCGCTCTACAAGCAGGAAAATATCGAGACAAACGGCCACGAAGCCCTTCTGAACTGCGCCAACACCCTGATTACATATCACAACGGCCGTAAGAGAATTGAGGCCGGCTATTCCTGGCTCCACACCGGCCTGCTCCGCGAGACTTACGCCGGCCGTCCTGAGGACTTCGAAGAGATTCTCGACAATCTCCTGGAAGACAATCAGGAGCGTCTTTTCCAGAGAACTACTCAGGTCGAGGCTCCTCTCTACCTGGCCGAGACTCTTCAGCAGTACATCGCCTTCGGCGCAGACGAAAAGCTCGTCTGGAAGAAGTACGGCAAGACTATGAAGGCCATCCTCGAGAGCTATAAGCCCGGCGTCCGCAGGGAAGTCACCATGCACCCGAACGGCCTTATCTGGGCCCAGATGGACGGCGTCGCCCTCAGTTGGATGAACGCCTATATCGACGGCCGTGCGGTTACCGAGCGCGCCGGCTACCAGGTGGAGACGAACGCCTTCTGGTACAGCGCCATCCGCTTCGCATGCAAGATGGACAAGAAATACGGCAACGGCCGCTTCGCAAAGGAGTGGACCCCGATCGCCGATCTCGTGAAGGCTAACTTCACCCCCACCTTCTGGAACGATCGTCTCGGCTGCCTGGCAGACTATGTCGACAACGAAGGCCAGCATACCGAGGTCCGTCCGAACCAGCTCTCGGCGCTGGCGGTCGCAGACTCCCCGGTGGAAGAGGAGCGCATCCAGTCCGTCCTGAGGGTCGTGGACAACGAACTCGTTACGGCCAGGGGCATCCGCTCGCTCTCTCCTCGCGACGTCCGCTACAAGGGCGTTTACGAAGGCTCACAGGTCGAGCGCGACCTCGCCTATCACAACGGCTGCGCATGGCCTACCCTCCTCGCCCCGTACGTGATGCTCTGCTTCAAGGTGAAGGGCCCGGCTTTCTGGAAGAAGGCCGAATGGCTGCTCGAAGGTTTCTATCAAGACCTCAACAAACACGGCGTAGGCGCCTTCTCCGAACTTTACGACGGAGATCCGCCCTTCGAACCCCACGGAGCGATTTCTTCCTCGCTGACGGCTGCCGCCCTGCTGGTTTGCGATAATCTTATGAAAACTTACAAGGAGGAGCAGAAATGAGAGTACTGATGTTTGGTTGGGAGTTTCCTCCCCATATCGCCGGCGGACTTGGAACCGCCTGTAAAGGTATAGTTGAAGGCCTGGCCCACAACGGAGTCGAGACTCTGTTCGTAATGCCCTCGGCCAGCGGAGACGAAGATGAAACCTGCACCAAAATCATCAACGCGAGTGATGTCGCCGTCGAGAACGTAAGTGAGACGGTAGACGAATTCCTCGACAAGGTGAAGTTCATCAATGTCGACTCCAACATCGTCCCATACGTAGACCCCGACGAATATTTCGAGGCCATCGAGGAGATGAAGCGTAAGAAGATAACCGAAACCACCATCGGCTTCGGCCAGAAATTCAAATTCTCCGGCAAGTACGGCGCCAACCTCCTCGAAGAGGTGAGCCGCTATGCCCAGGTCGGCGGAACAATCGCCATGCAGCGCAAAGACGAATTCGACGTCATCCATGCCCACGACTGGCTGACCTACCTGGCCGGAATCGCAGCGAAGGAGCTGACCGGTAAGCCGCTTGTCGTCCATGTCCATGCGACTTCCTTCGACCGCGGAACAGACGACATGGTCGATTCCCGCGTCTATGCGATCGAGCGCCGCGGAATGGAGGCTGCAGACAAAGTAGTCGCCGTTTCCGAGCTCACCCGCAATATCGTCATCAACAAATACGGCATCGATCCTTCGAAGGTCATCGCCGTCCACAACGCAGTAGATTTCAGCGGACGCGAGAATCTCGAGATCCAGAGGGGAGTGAAGGATAAAATCGTCACCTTCCTCGGACGTATCACCTTCCAGAAAGGCCCCGAGTACTTCATCGATGCCGCCGCTAAAGTCTTGAAGAGGACGGAAAATGTCCGCTTCGTGATGGCCGGCAGCGGAGATATGATGAACCGCGCCATCAAGCAGGTGGCCCGTCTCGGTATCTCCGACCGCTTCCACTTCACCGGCTTCCTGCGCGGAGCCGATGTCCAGAAAATGTTCGCCCTCAGCGACGTCTACATCATGCCGTCTGTCAGCGAACCCTTCGGTATCTCCCCGCTCGAGGCAATGAGAAGCAATGTCCCGAGTATCATCTCTTTCCAGTCGGGGGCGGCCGAAATCCTGAAGTATGCCTTCAAGGTCAACTTCTGGGATGTCGACGCGATGGCCGACGACATATATGCCCTCATCAAGTATCCTGCGCTGGCATCGTTCGCCGCGAAGCAGGGCTTCGACGAGGTCAACGCCCTCAAGTGGGATCATGCAGCTGCAAAGCTCAAGGACATTTATTATTCACTCGTAAAGTAAACACACACGGTTATGGCAAAATCTATATGTCTGTATTTCCAAGTCCACCAGCCTACCAGGCTGCGTCAGTATCGTTTCTTCGATATCGGTAAGGACTCACACTACTACGACGACTTCGCCAACAGGACTATCCTGAAGAGGGTGGCTCGTAAATGCTACCTTCCGATGAACGAACTTCTCCTCGGCGCCATCAAGGCTTCGAAGGGTAAGCTGAAAGTCGCTTTCTCTCTGTCCGGCTCCGTGCTCGAGCAGTTCGATAGATATGCCCCTGAGGTAATCGAGAGCTTCCAAGCCCT
This sequence comes from uncultured Bacteroidales bacterium, assembly GCA_905234775.1. Next base: position 5,461 of record CAJOJC010000120.1, read on the forward strand.
CGCCAAGACCGGCTGTGTGGAGTTCCTGTCGGAGACCTACTATCACTCCCTCGCGAGTATCGGCAACGAAGCCGAGTTCCGTCACCAGGTTCTCAAACACCAGGCTGCGATAAAGGAGTTCTTCGGCCAGACCCCGACCACCTTCCGCAACACCGAGCTCGTCTACTCAGACAGCATCGGAAAGCTGGTCTACGACATGGGCTTCAAGACCGTCCTTACCGAGGGCGCCCGCCACATCATGGGTTGGAGGAGCCCCAACTATCTGTACTCTAACGACTTGGTCGAAGATCAGAAGCTCCTTCTCCGTAACTACATGCTCAGGTTTCGGAACCCAGGGAGCCATCACCGCCGATACCTTCAAGGAGGCCCTTGATGCAGCTCCGGGAGAGGTAATCAACCTCTTTATGGACTACGAAACCTTCGGCGAACACAACAAGGAGGAGTCCGGAATCTTCGACTTCATGAAGGCCCTGCCGAAGAAAGTCCTTGAGGACAAGCAGTACGAGTTCGTAACTCCTTCCGAGGCCGCAGCGAAGTACAATCCGGTAGCTCCGCTTTCCGTTCCCAACCCTATTTCCTGGGCAGACGAAGAACGCGATCTTACCGCATGGCTCGGAAACGAGCTCCAGGCAGACGCCTTCAATAAAGTCTATGCACTCGGAGAGAAACTCGCGATCCTCAACGATCCCATCCTCTGGGCAGACTACGGACACCTCCAGGAGAGCGACCACTTCTACTACATGTGTACGAAGTTCTTCTCCGACGGAGACGTCCACAAATATTTCAATCCTTACGACACGCCGTATGAGGCGTTTATCAACTACATGAATGTGCTCAGCGATTTTGAGATCCGTGTAGACGAAGCAATAGCAACAAAACAGTAGTAATTACCTATGTACAACACCAACGTAACCCCATCGTGGCAGAGCGTGATGGTAACCCGTCACCTTCCCGAGGAGCTCAGGGGGCTTGAAACCCTGTGTAAGAACCTCTGGTGGTGCTGGAACGACAGCGCAAAGGCGCTGTTCAAGAGTATCGACGCTGACCTGTGGCACAAATCCGGCCACAACCCGATGGTGATTCTCGACAAAGTAACTCTCAAACGATACAAGCAGCTCGCCCAGGATGCCGAATTCCTCGGCCGTCTCGCGAGCGTAATGAAGGAGTTCGACTCCTATATGGAGATGAAGAACCAGCGTACGGAGCCCTCGGTCGCCTACTTCTGCATGGAGTACGGCCTGGACACCTCGCTGAAGATCTACTCCGGCGGTCTCGGCATCCTTGCCGGCGACTACCTGAAAGAGACCAGCGACATGAACGTGAACCTGGTCGCAGTAGGCCTCCTCTACCGCTACGGTTACTTCACCCAGCGCCTGACTCCCCAGGGCAATCAGGTCGCCGGCTACGATGCCCAGGACTTCATGAAAATCCCCGCCGAGCCAGTGTTCGACGAAGCCGGAAACTGGAAGACCGTATCGATGTCTTTCCCCGGCCGTCAGCTCAGCGCCCGTATCTGGAAGGTGGCGGTCGGCCGCACTGACCTCTACCTGCTCGATACCGACTTCGAGGCCAATACCCCCGAAGACCGCTCGATTACTCACCAGCTCTACGGCGGCGACTGGGAGAACCGCCTGAAGCAGGAGATCCTGCTCGGCATCGGAGGCGTGCGCGCACTTCGCAGCCTCGGCCTCAACCCCACCGTGTACCATTACAATGAGGGCCATGCCGCCTTCGCCGGCCTCGAGAGACTGCGCGAGTTCATGCAGGACGGCCACCATGCCTACGGCGAAGCCATGGAGCTCTGCCGTGCCTCGTCCCTCTATACGACCCATACCCCCGTGCCCGCAGGCCACGACGCCTTTACCGAGGACCTGCTCGGCAAGTATCTCGGCCATTATCCGCGCCGCTTCGGCCTCGACTGGAGGCAGTTCATGGCCCTGGGCAAGCTCGAT
>CAJOJC010000121.1 GCA_905234775.1 uncultured Bacteroidales bacterium
CAGGGAATCGCCCATTTGTGTATCCGATGCCATCTTCCGCAGAACGCGCGAGGTTGGGGCTTCCGCTCTCAGGCGATTTTCGCGTTGGACACATATGAAAAGGGACTGCGAAAAAACTCCCGTTTTTTCGCAGCCGCATTGTTTCGTTCCCCGTTATGAACGGCTCTTACTTCTTGCCGCTTTGATAAGCGGCAACTCTCTTTGCCACGTTGGCCTTGATGTTGTTGTAGTAGTACGTATAGTCGCAGCCATGGCGGCCATCCGGCCCGAAGAACTCGTCGGCGACCTTGGCAACGTCCTCGGGCATCGGCTCAGTTTTGGCATTCGTTACGACTGTGCCACGAGCGAGGTTGATCTGCGCGTCCGCGCCGACATCCCCGATCTCAGGCTCGCCGGTTTTCTCGTTTACTACGATAGAGCCGAGGTTCAGGCTTGCCGGGGCATAGGTTTCATCAAGCTTCCAGTTGAGGGGATTGATGCTCCTCGTCTCGGGCAGTATCACGACGGATTTTGCGTTTACCTCCACGTTCCTGGGGCCCTCGGTGTTCCAGGCGATGATGACGCCCGTATCGGTCTCGCTGGTGGCGAACTTCAGGTGCGGGTTGGCCGCAAGATAGTCTTTCGTGACGGAGTAGCCGATGGTGTAGGCCGCGACCATGCGTTCATAGTACTCGGGATGATCCTTAAAGTAGGTTCTCAGCAGCAGCAAAGCCATAGCCGAGCCCTGGCTGTGGCCCGCGATGATGAAGGGGCGGCCGCCATTGCAATTCTCAAAGTAGTAGTCGAGCGCGGCAGTGATATCCTCGTAGGGCAGCCCCAAAAGCGCCGTGTTAAAGTCCCCGGTCTTCTTAATGACTTCCCCCGCGTACCGCAAGCCGGACTGGCGGTAGTACGGCGCAAACACATTGGTGGAGTCCGCGAACGCAGTCGCGTGATCCCTGTATTCAAGCTTCGCTCCAAGCAGCAGTTCGGGGTTGTCGAGCGGCGCGTAATCGGGAGCGCCCTCTTCAAAGCTTGACATGATGTAATCCGTGGCGAAAATATAGAACGTATCGACGTCCTTGGTGATCTCCGGGATATGATGCCAGCAGTCCTTCCGGGAGTAGTCGGGCGCCTTATTGTTCTCTTCTGCCAATGCCTTCGTTGCGGCCTTGAACTGCTCCTGCTTCGCCGTACCCTCGATCTCGGCGGCAATCTCGGCGGCATCCATTCGGGTAATGGTGATCTGAAACTCCTTCAGCATGGCTCCCAGCGCGGTTTCGTCTTCCTCCTTCGTCAGCAGCAGCAGAGCGGTTTCTCCGTCAATCAGGCATTCGCTTGCCTTTGCCAGCAGATCAGACTTGTCCGCCAGCTCCTTCAAGTCCATGGAATCGCCGATCAGCGAGCCGATGCCGCCGCCGAGCAGAACGCCCAGGGGACCGGCGAGCAGGCCCACTAGGCTGCCGATCAGGCCGCCGGTCCAGCCGCGGGCCTCGGTCGCGCCGCCGCTGACAAAGGCGTCCTCCAGGGAAAGGTGGCCGGCGTCCTTCTTCACGACAGCCGCCTGGGAAATCGTGAAGCTTGCGTTGCCGTTGTTCTGCCGCAGCATGCTCAGAATCTGGTAAGCTTCGCTCGGCACCTTGCAGTTTACGATGGTAACATTTTCTTTCATGGTATAAACATCCTTTCTATGATACGGGCGAGAAAGCCCGAAACGTTTGTCTGTTAAAGCATGTAATATTTGGAAAGGAAATAGCCCCTGTTCCAATCGACAATCTTTACCTCGGATTCTTTTGCCGGATGGATGTCGAACTCATCGAGGACCATCACGTTCTTTTCTTCCTGGTCGTAGAGCGGCCAGTACTTGGCCTTGCCATCCGGGGAGAGGTCCGCGCTGAGCGACGGGTTGCCGGTCTTGGCGAACTGAACCCACATCTTTCGCATGGTCTTTGAGAAGGTTGCGTCATACGGTCTTCCGTCGGTCATTTCCGGATGGCAGAATACGATTGGAAGTTCTTCCCCGTGCCCGCTTTTCAGGATCGGCACAGAAGACTCGACCCTGTAATAATAGGTGTACGATTTGCCGCCGCCCCTGGTCTGGTTCTCCGACATTTTGACAGCGCCCTCAATAAACCAGCTCTGGCTGAACAGACGGCTGTCAGGCTCCCAGTCTTCTTCCGCACCTTCCTTGCAGAAGCTCTCGATCCGTGCTTTCTCTTCATCCGTCAGAAGATTCGCATACTTCTTCGTCTTGCGGTCAGCGGCCCACGCTTTGAAGCCTTCCACCCCCAGGACAGATACAAAGAAATTCATTTCATCCTTGTTGCAGCCCTGAAGAAACGCGATATCCTTCGCAACCCCGTTCGCGTAGGCCTCATACGGATTCAAAGGCAGATGGGTTCCGTCTCTTACGGGGAATATGCGCAGTGTGAGAACCTCTCCCGCTGTATCCACCAGCTTCTGCGCATCGACCTTCCGTAGGTCGGCAACGGTTTTGCAGCCGAGGGCCTCCATCAATTCATTCGTGCATACAACGGCCTCTTCCAAAGAATTCGTCTGCGAAGGGGAGCCGCTCTCGGCGATCACCCGCTTGAAGTATTGTTGGGAGTCTTTGATCAGCGGAAGCATCGTTACGCTTCCAGCACCGGCAGATTCCCCCCAGATCGTCACGTTGTCGGGATCGCCGCCGAAGCCCGCGATGTTCTCGTGGACCCATTTCAGCGCCGCGATCTGGTCCACAAGACCCAAGTTCTGCGCGTCGGGATAGTCCTTGCCATCGGGCAGGTGTGACAGATGTAGGAAGCCGAAGACGCCGAGCCTGTACTGGATGGTGACGACAATGACATCCGGATTCTCTTTTATGAAATTCGTGCAGTCAAACAGAGCAACGCTCGCTCCGCCGACTACAAAAGCGCCGCCGTGAATCCATACCATGACCGGCTTCTTCCCGGCAGACGAATCCACCGC
>CAJOJC010000122.1 GCA_905234775.1 uncultured Bacteroidales bacterium
GGAAGTACTGGTGAAGGGTAAAGTCGCTGCTGGTCTGGGCCGGAAGAGCATTGAACGCCACACGCTCGAGCTCGTCGGCGAACCGGATGTCCCCCGTGATCTTGAGCATCTGCTCGTAGGAATACATCAGCTCCACCGCGCTGCAAAGCTCGGAGCCCTGCCTCGGGTCGGCACCGTGGAGAGCCTCGTCGCCGCCGTACATTCCGTTGGGAAAACCGTTGAAGGTGCGCAGGTCGTTAAGGCCCTTGAAGGTCGCCTCCAACAGTTTGTCGTCCTGCTTGTACTGCCAGTATACGAGCGGCTCCTTAAGGCCCTGGGCGAGGTTGACGCAGTGGATCCCAGCCGGAGTGCGGAGCATCTCGCCCTTCAGGAACTCGCCCGTGAAGTCAAAGCTCTGCTCATGGAGCAGGTCTGCCAGCTTCAATAGCCACGGCTCCTTGACCTTGTTGTAGTACCACAGCACCACGTCCAGGTTATCGCCGGCGCGGTACTTTGCCCAGAAGGTGTAGGTGTCCAGCGGCTTTTCGGGCAGCGTCTCGAGCTGATAGCGGAAATACTTACCGAAGAAAGTCAGCACGCGGGGATCCTGGGTCGCATTATAGTACTGCTGCAGGACCTTAAGCATGACGATGCGCGGCCACCAATCGAAGGGCATGCCGCGCTGCAGGCCCTCAACATAGGGATATCCCTTGTCCGGACCGAAGAAGCCGTTCTCTTTCTGGCTTTTCAGCGCCCACTCGACCCATTGCTGGACCTTTGCTTTAAGCTCCTGATCGTCAAGGATATAGGCGAGCGGCAGGAGGCCGTCAATCCAGTAAGGTCCACGCTCCCAGCGGTCGCCTTCGCCGCCGAGCCAGCCATTATCCTGGCCGACTACCTGCGGATAGGTTTCGTCGAGATTTGCGGTAATTCCGTCGCGCTGACGCTCGAGCGCCTCCCGCAGCCAGCCCGCGGGTTTGATTGCTCCCAGCGGAAGTTCTTCGTATTGTCTTTCGAGTTCGGGGGCTTTGTTGCAGGCCGCGAACAGAATTAATGTTAGAAATGGAATAAAGATTTTTCTCATTTGACTTCTAAGCAAAATAATCCGGGGAGAAGCTTACCTGACGTTTCAAGTAAAGCCTCCATAGCGGGGAGGAGTTCTTCTTTGGTGGCGATGGCGCCGTTGATCATTATACTGACGGTTTTGTACGGTTCGCCGTCATCGTATAGATAATATCCTGAATAACAGAGGACTCCGCCCATCGAACCGCTCTTCAGGCGGTAGTGCTTAGCTTGTGGGCTATCTTTCAAAGCTAACGTTCTGGTCCCTTCGCCGGGGTGAGGGATGGATTCAACGAAATCTTTGTTGGAAGCCATAGCGCAAAGGAACTGAGTCAGAAACGCCGGCGAGACGGAATTTCTGCGGGCAAGGCCGCTGCCGTCGACTATCTGAGCATCTGAAGGGTCAAGCCCCAGCTCTTTTAGAACGTCATTAAGCACGGTCGCCGCCGTGGCGTAATCTGCATTACCGGTCGCTTCTTCTGCCATGGCGCGAAACAGAGCCTCGGCGTAGAAATTGTCGCTCTCCAGAAGGGTCTCACGGACGATGCTCCCCAGGGTCGGAGATTCCACGGTTCCAAGAATAATCGGAGTCTGGGCTGGCTCGCCAGACGAGACGAGAATGCCGTTCGGACCTACATAGTCTACCGGGCCGCCCGCCTCGAAGCCCTTGCCTACCAGGTAGTTACGGAAAGCCCGAGCGCATGAGAGTTCGCCCTTTTTGTTCGAGAGCATGTTGTCCCTTATTCCGTCGACATCTATCGCGTTTTTGTTGAAACTCAAGGCCGACGAACCTGCGGCGTAGTACATCGAAAGGTCTCCGACCGCCCAGTCATGGCTCTCGAGAGGGCCCTCCCAGGCGGTTCCGTCGCCTATCACACGACCTTCGATATTGGTGATGCCTGCTTTCTTCAATATGCTGTACCATTTGAAGAAGACGCTTTCCGGAGATAACACAGCAGAGTCCGAAGCGCCGATGGTGGGATCGCCCCCACCTATAATATAAAGGTCTCCGTAGAGAACGCCGTTTCTGATGCTCCCGGTATATCCCAGCTTCGTCTTGAACGTATAGTCCGGACCCAGTTTATGCAGTGCCGCGCCTGTAGTGATGAGTTTCAGGTTCGACGCCGGGATCATCCTCTTGTCTGAATTGAAGCCACATTCCCATCCGCTCAAAATACGGACGGAAATACCGACAGTGGCACCTTTGAGCTCCGGATACGAAGCAATAACGGATTTCACCATCTGGCCGTTCGAGAGTGGAGATTCACGTTTCTGAACCCCGCACCCGACAAACGCAATCAGCGCCGCGACAAGAAGAATAATCTTTTTCATTCATTCCAAATATACCGATAATCCCGGAATATTTCTACATTTGTGTTGAACCAAACTTTTACGATTATGGAAAACAAACAATTCTATCATGTCTGCGCCGATGGCGCCCTCACCCGAAATTTCATTATTTCTCTGGCCGACTATTTTGCGGCTTTCAATCTGGTAGGAGTCTGTGCCGCCAATACTAATGTGGTGGTCGTATCATTCTCCATCGAAGACAGTCACCCACACTTTTTGCTGTGGGGAACGCTTGAAGACTGCATGGCTTTCAAAGAGATGTATGAGAGACAATACCGTCACTATGCTGCAGCATCCAGAAAAGGAAAAGATGAAATAGCGCTGAACTGTGAGATTTACCCCATCGGGAACGATGAAAATTATCTCAAAAATGTTGCTGCATATACCGTGATTCAACCAACCAAAGATGGAAAGCCGGTTATGTTTTATGATTACCGCTGGGGAACAGGGTCGATGTATTTCCGCAAC
>CAJOJC010000123.1 GCA_905234775.1 uncultured Bacteroidales bacterium
GATACCGACGTCCAGGCCGGCCTCACCAAACTCGAATTTACTTGGAAATAATAATATGAAGAAAGCATTAAGCATTATTCTTTTTGCCGCTCTTGCACTCGGCTGCACCGGCAACAAAACAGCCCAAAAGGACGCGAAGATGGACCACTTCATCGACGGCCTTATGAAAAAGATGACTCTTGAGGAAAAGGTCGGACAGCTGAACCTTCCCGTCGCCGGCGACATCGTTACCGGGGAAGGGAAGAGCATCGGTGTCGAAGACCGTATCGCCAAGGGCGAGGTCGGCGGCCTGTTCAACGTGAAGGGCGCTGCCGAAATCCGTAAATACCAGCAGATAGCGGTCGAGAAGTCGCGCCTCGGAATTCCGCTCATCTTCGGCATGGACGTGATCCATGGTTACGAGACTACCTTCCCAATCCCGCTCGGACTGTCTTGCACCTGGGACATGGCCGCGGTAGAGGAGTCGGCCCACATAGCGGCGGTCGAAGCGTCTTCCGACGGAATCGCATGGACCTTCAGTCCGATGGTCGATCTCGGTCGCGATCCGCGCTGGGGAAGAGTCAGCGAAGGCAGCGGCGAGGACCCGTATCTCAACGCCCGAATCGCCGAGGCCATGGTCTACGGCTACCAGGGCCGCCCGGGCGAGCAGTTCGCCTCGAAAGACGAGATAATGGCGTGCGTCAAACACTTCGCGCTCTACGGCGGCGCTGAGGCCGGCCGCGACTACAACACGGTCGATATGTCCCACCAGCGCATGTTCAACGAATACATGACCGGTTACAAGGCCGCGGCCGACGCCGGCGCCGGTTCGTTCATGGCCTCGTTCAACGTGGTCGACGATGTCCCGGCTTCGGTCAACAAGTGGCTGCTTACGGACGTGCTGCGCGATCAGTGGGGATGGGACGGCTTCGTCGTGTCCGACTACACCGGCATCTCCGAATGCATCATGCACGGAGTGGGCGACTACCATGAAGTCGGCGTCCGCTCGTTGAACGCGGGTATGGACATGGACATGGTCGCGGAAGCGCTGTTTACCCAGACGATCCCCGGTATCGAGAAGGGCGAGGTCTCGAAGAAGACGCTCGACCGCGCATGCCGCAGGGTGCTCGAAGCGAAGTACAAGCTCGGCCTGTTCGACGACCCGTACAAATTCTGCCGTGAGGAGGAAGCGGCCCGCATCCTCTACAGTGACGAGAACCGCGCGGTCGCACGCCGCATTTCGGGCGAATCGTACGTCCTCCTTCGCAACGAAGGTGGCCTTCTCCCGCTCGAGCGCAAGGGCACGGTGGCCGTGATCGGCCCACTCGCGAACACGGCAGAGAATATGCCTGGAACGTGGTCTGTGGCCGCTCAGCATAGCCGCACAACAACCTTGTTACGTGGAATTACTGAAATCGCCGGCAATAATGTCAAAGTTCTCTATGGAAAGGGCAGCAATCTCTGCAGCGACTACGCCCTTGAGATGAACTCGACCATGTTTGGACGCGAACTGGGTAGGGACTCCCGCTCGGATAAGCAGCTGCTCGACGAAGCGCTCGCAGTCGCACGCAAGGCAGACGTAATTATCGCCGCCTTGGGCGAGTCTTCCGAGATGTCGGGCGAAGCGTCTTCCCGCACGAATCTCGATATTCCCGACGTTCAGAAGGATCTTCTTAAAGCGCTTTTGAAGACCGGCAAGCCGGTGGTGCTCGTCCTCTTCAACGGAAGACCGCTGACTATAGAGTGGGAGAGCGAGAACGTCCCCGCCATCCTTGACGCATGGTTCGGGGGAACCGAGGCTGCGTACTCGATTGCAGACGTTCTGTTTGGCGATGTAAATCCTTCAGGTAAGCTGACTATGACCTTCCCGAAGAACGTAGGCCAGGTTCCTATTTATTATGCCCATAAGAATACCGGAAGGCCTCTCGATGAGGGCGGCTGGTTTATGAAGTTCCGCTCGAACTATCTCGACGTTGACAACGATCCGGTTTATCCGTTCGGATACGGACTCAGCTATACTACCTTTGAGTATGGTCCCGTTTCGCTTTCTGCGGATTCTATGAAAGCAGACGGAATGATCGTTGCATCGGTCGAGGTTAAGAATACAGGTGCTGTCGCCGGCAAAGAGGTCGTGCAGATGTATATCAAGGACGTCAAGGCTTCCTCCTCGCGTCCGGTTCGCGAACTCAAGGGCTTCGATAAGGTTCTCCTTCAGCCCGGCGAGTCTAAGACTGTATCTTTCGAGATCGGCGTCGACGCCCTGTCTTTCTGGAATCAGCAGATGGAATATGTCGCAGAGCCAGGGGAATTTAAGGTCTACATAGGCGGAGACTCCCGCACCACCAACGAGGCCTCGTTCGTACTACTCTAGGCCTTGACCATATCCTCTTAGTGTGGTCTCCCTGCTTGATCAGTGCGGTTACCCTGCTGATTTTGACAGGGAGACCGCATTTTTGTCCCTTTCCGGCGGATATCGAGGCCATTGTTTCGCCGTTCGACCGTTTCCGCCAGGTAGCTGCCAGGGGTACCCCATCCAGAGTATGCTGTAAGGCAGGCGGGCTGGCAGCTACCGCCTATTTCGACCCTTGCTGCCAGAGGAACCCCTTCAGAGTACGTTGTAAAGCATGTTGACTGGCAGCTACTTGACGGAAATTCGTCTGGACTGAAAACTTGGGGTTACTCTGCGAAAATTCCCGCAGAGATGCTAAAAGTTTTTTTCTGTGTCGCCAGTTTGGCCGACCGGCCCGGAGGGCGGGAGGCTGAGATGGCGCCCCGCGTAGGTCGCGAGTTATGCGAGCGACCGGTCTATCAAGGGGCGAGGCCCTGGAG
>CAJOJC010000124.1 GCA_905234775.1 uncultured Bacteroidales bacterium
CCTCGATCAGGACGCTATCAAGAACGCCGGACTCGACCAGGAAGCTATTTCCGACATTCCCGAGAACATCAGGATCGCCAGCAACAGACACCTCCCGGCCTACAGCCAGATAGCCAAGGTCGAGGTGATGCTCGAGCCCTTCGCAAAGACTCCGAAGATGTCGATCAAACGCTTCTTGTATAAGTAAGATCCCCGACCTGACAAATTGTCACTGGAATAGATATTGCGCTTTCTCTTAGCAGAAAACGCAATATTTTTTGTTATGGCAAAAGGCAACATAGGAGTGACAACCGAGAATATATTCCCGGTTATCAAACAGTTTCTTTACAGTGACCACGAAATCTTCCTGCGCGAGCTGGTAGCAAACGCAGTAGATGCGACTCAAAAGATGAAGACCCTCGCCTCCAACGGCGAGTTCAACGGCGATCTCGGAGAGCTCAAAGTAGTAGTCGAACTGGACGAAAAAGGTAAGACACTGAAGATCACCGACCACGGTATCGGAATGACAGCCGAGGAGGTCGACAAGTATATCAATCAGATAGCATTCTCATCAGCCGGAGAGTTTCTTGAGAAATACAAGGATGCAAGCGGCATTATCGGCCACTTCGGCCTTGGATTCTACTCCGCCTTCATGGTTTCCTCCAAGGTTACTATTGAGAGTTTAAGCTGGAAGGAAGGCGCGAAACCTGTATTCTGGAGTTGCGACGGTTCTCCGGAGTTCGAGATGAACGAGTGCGTCCGCTCCGAGCGCGGAACTACCGTGACCCTTTATCTCGACGCCGACAGCGAGGAATTCGCCTCGAAGGGCCGCATCGAAAGCCTTCTCCACAAATACTGCAAGTTCATGCCAGTCCCTGTCGTTTTCGGAAAGAAGACCGAATGGAAAGACGGCAAGAGCGTTGAGACAGACGAAGACAATGTCATCAATTCAGTAGAGCCCATCTGGACAAAGACTCCTACCGAACTGAAAGACGAGGACTATATGAACTTCTACCACGCCCTCTACCCGATGGAAGAGGACCCGATGTTCTATATCCACCTGAATGTAGATTATCCGTTTACACTCACTGGCGTACTCTACTTCCCGAAGATTAAGGAAAGGATGGCGATAGACAAAAACAAGATACAGCTCTACTGCAACCAGATGTTCGTCACCGACCATGTAGACAACATCGTTCCCGACTTCCTGACTCTTCTCCACGGCGTTATCGACTCGCCGGATATTCCGCTGAATGTGTCAAGAAGCTACCTGCAGTCAGACGCCAATGTAAAGAAAATCAGCACATACATCACAAAGAAAGTAGCCGACAGGCTCGAGCAGATCTTCAAGGAGCAGCGCGAGACCCTCGAGGAGAAATGGGACAACATCAAACTCTTCATAGAGTATGGCATGCTTTCGGACGAAAAGTTCTGCGAAAGGGCCGTCGATTTCGCCCTGCTGAAAGATGTCGACGGGAAGTACTACAGTTTCGAAGAATACAAGAAGGCGGTAGAGGAAACCCAGACAGACAAAGACAAGAAGGTTGTATTCCTCTATGCATCAGACGCAGAGAAACAATATTCCGCCATCGAGGCTGCAAAAGAGCTCGGTTACAATGTTCTCCTGATGGACTGCGAGCTCGACTCACATTTCGTAGGTCTTCTCGAGCAGAAACTGCAGGACGTACGCTGCGCCCGAGTCGATTCTGACTCCGCTTCGCGCCTCATCCCCAAGGAAGACGAGATCAAGCCTACGATGAGCGAGGAAGACAGCAAATCCTTGTCTGAACTCTTCAAGACCGCCCTTCCGGAAGGACCGGAATGGACTATTGAAGCAGCCAACCTCGGCGAAGAAGGCGAACCGGTTCTCATTACCCAGAACGAATTCATGCGCCGCTACCGCGAGATGTCCTCAATAGGCGGCGGAATGAACTTCTACGGTTCCATGCCTCAGATGTACGATGTGAAGGTAAATATGGAGAATCCTGTGATCGCAAAGATCTGGGCAGACCGCGAGGGTACAGCCGACCTGCTTCATCAGGTAATAGACCTGGCCCTGCTCTCCAACGGCCTCCTTACCGGAAAGGCGCTCTCAGAATTTATCTCAAGAAGCGAAAAGCTGCTGGCCTAGTCTTTCCAGACTTTAAGGTACTGTTCCAGCGCCCACATTTCGTCGCGATAACGGGCCGCGGTGGTGAAATCAAGATCCGCCGCGGCTTTGTGCATTTTCTCGCGGTCGGCCTCGACCAGTTTCTCAATCTGTTCGCGCGACATCGAGCGGATGACCGGATCCTGCAGCACGGCGGCGAGGTCGGCGCGTACACGGCCGTCTGCGAAGGCGGCGCCTTCGCCGCGAAGGGAGTCGTGGCCCAGCCCGACCGAGATCCTGCCCTTCCCCAGATCCGAAGGGTTGGGAATATAGCGCGGATCGTCGTAAGAATTCGGTGCACTGACCCGCCCTGTAAGCTCGGATGCGAGAACGTTGTGCTTGGTCTCGATCTGTTCGGGGGTGATATGGTGGAGCTTATTGTATTCGATCTGTTTCGTGCGCCTGCGGTTGGTCTCCCTGATCGTTTCTTCCATGGACGGGGTTACCTTGTCAGCATACATGATCACCAGGCCGTTGACGTTTCGGGCAGCACGGCCGGCGGTCTGGGTAAGCGAGCGGGCGGTGCGCAGGAAGCCCTCTTTGTCGGCGTCCAGAATCGCCACCAGCGAAACGGCCGGGATATCGAGCCCCTCGCGCAGGAGGTTCACTCCGATCAGGACGTCGAACAGGCCGTTCTTGAAATCTTCGATA
>CAJOJC010000125.1 GCA_905234775.1 uncultured Bacteroidales bacterium
GAGGGTCACGTTCAGCTGCGAGGCGTTCGTCGGCCCATACGAGGAGCGGGTGCGCAGCTACCGTTTCTTCTGCCATGCGGGCATCAACATCGCCTCGATCCTGATCGACGGCCGGATCTCCGCGTGCCCCAACATCGACCGTGACGCCTTTGCGCAGGGCAATATTTATAAGGAAAAGTTCTGGGACGTCTGGCAATCGCGCTTTCTACCATTTCGCGACCGGGAGTGGGCCCGCCGCGGCGGCAGTTGCGCAGAGTGCAAGCACTGGCGCGACTGCCTGGGCGGCGGCCTCCATGGCTGGCACTCCGGCCGCCTCCTCGAATGCCACATGGCCAAACTCTCGGCCCCGGTAAAATAATTATGCCCCACACCCCTCCATAGGGTGGCTTAGTATCGGAGCGCAAAGTCACACTATACATCCCGTAATTATATATCGATACACTCAAAATTTATGGCAAAAAGTCGCTTTATGGTTGGATGGGTTGTTTTTAGTTCGTATAATTGATGACGAAAGAAGATATTTTGTTGCAATGGAGACCCTCAACGTAGCACAAGAGTTAGAACGCATCAGCACCATCCTTAATAGGGATGATATTATGGTGGTCCGCAAACGTAGTTGTCTTGAGCTCGTAAATGTGGACATAGCTTCGCAGGATATCGTACTTACAATCTGTCATCAGGGGACAGCCAAAGTCCTGTACGATATGCGTGAAATCTCCTATCAGAAAAACTCTATGTCTATCATTATGCCGGGCCATATCCTCAAACATCTGGAGTATTCCCCGGACTTTGTTGTTACTCGTGTGTTTATCTCACACGAACTCTTCCCTGAGCTCAAGGCCCATCTCTTCAGCCACGGCTACGACAAATTCTATCTCAATCCGCTCTGTACTTTGAATGATGTCCAGATGGAGCGCCTGTTGAAGATAGTAGATCTTCTTGCCCACATAGCAGACCACGACATACGCGATCTTCAGCTTCGCAGACATATGCTGATCGCGCAGTTGTCGGTAGGATATGAATTCGTGAATTACTATCGTCGCGAGCAGGACAAAGGAATAGTCCTTACACACTCCTCCCAGCTCTACAACGATTTCTGCAATCTAGTCGCGGAACACTACCTGGAGTCCCGCGAGGTAAAGTACTATGCTAAACTTCTCCATCTTTCGCCTAAACACTTCTCGAAACTTATTACCAGGGAGACCGGCGGAAAATCCCCCGCGGACTGTATCGAAAACTTCATAGTAGCGCATGCCAAGCGCCTCATCGACATCAAACCAGAGTGCTCTCTCGGCGAAATCTCCTACATGCTCGGCTTTTCTGAACCTTCCTCCTTCTACCGCTACTTCAAGCGCGTCGCCGGAATGACCGCCAAGCAGTACCGTCACCTCTCCCGCCCGTAACGATATTCATACGGGGGAAGCGTCCTTCCCCCTCAAGCCCTCCTCCAGGCATTTCAGACCCAACTGAAATGCCTTTTGTTTATGTAATTGGTATTGTTTTATCAAAAAATAAAAATATCTTTGCGGTAACATATAGTTGATAACTCGCTTCGGCGGGACGTAAAGATCACTCAGGCATTTCAGACCCAACTGAAATGCCTTTTGACGTCTTAAAAGGGACCAATAGAGTACAGCTACGCAACCCTCAATATCTCCAAATACTTTACGATCAACTATATGAAGAAGATAATTAGAGCAATGGTATGCTTCGACTTAGAGTTGGAAGCTCCAAAACTTGTCTTAGTGAAAGCGCATAAGCGCATTTTGCAAGGCAAGGTTGTGAACGTCTGCTCACATTACCGCCGCGTTTGGGTGCGCGAATAATGCAAGAGCGACAGTTCCAGTAGGAACTTCTACACGACCGTTGGTCCCGGGGAGAGCTTCGGCTCTCCCTTTTTACTCTTTTTCTTTCACCTTGTACGGCTCGGTGTGTAAAACCGCCCAATTCACACACCAACCCATCGAACACAAGCGCCCTACTCTCGATCGCGCTGCGCCGAGCTCGAGGGAGCGGCTCAGCTTGCGCGATGGGTACTTTGCCCGACGATTATTGGGTAGTATTAACTGGTGTCGGGCCCCGGCGACCCCGAAGCCGGGCCCCTTGCTAACCCAGCCGCTCGCCACCTCGCGGCCTGTGTCTCTATTCATACGGGGGAAGCGTCCTTCCCCCTAGCCCCCTTCGGCCTTTCCGCCTTTAGCTTCGCTCGCCTCCTTCTCGCTCGGAAGAAGATACAAGTACCTTCTTCCCTCGCTCATGCGTCGGTTCCAACTTTGCTGGCGCAAAGTCACGGCCCGGCCGGTCGGCTGATGCCGACGCCGTCGCTCCGCTCCTCTAGGGCCCCCACACTCTCTAACTACCGTTCGAATATGTATATTCTGAGCCCCCGGCAGGGATGTTCCCCGCGAAGTGTAGGACGGTCGCGCCAGTAGTGCTGCTTCACTCGCGGCGTCAGAAACAATCGGGGACGTTTTTTTCGAAGGGTTGAAAGAGGTCGCGGGCACTCAGGCAAGAAGCCCGGCAAGCACTCCCGCGAGCGACCTCAGGAACGGACTTCGACAAAATCGTACCAACCTTTAACCCTCCGCGCTTCCCCTCTCGCCCAGGCGCTAGCCCCGGTAGATCAGTCGGATTATTTCCCCTTCCCCCGTGCATACCCTCCTCCTAATGAGTGAGGGTATGTGCGTTTTGGACCATTTTTGAACATACCCTCCCCCGAAATAGTGAGGGTATGCACGCCCCGGCTGGCCCGCGGCGCCCAAAACCGGCATTCCGCGCCAAAATCCCGTAAATAAGCGCCGGGAAGCGGAAAAACCTGCCGTTCCGCGCCAAAACCCCGTAAAAAAGCGCCGGAAAGGGGAAAAACCTGTTAATCCGCGCTAAAAACCCGGAATTCGGCGCCGGGATGCGGAGTGCGACGTAGTCTCCCTGCAAAAATTAAGCAGGGAGACTGCAAAAACCAGCGAAAACGTGGTCTCCCTGCCAGATAGCAGGAAGACCACGCTAAAAGTCTAAACTGAACTTACTCCCGGCTGAAAATCAGCACGCAGGAGATAGCGGAGATCATTCCGCAGATCTGCCAGACGGTAGGGAGTGCGTTCAGATTAGCGATCACAAGCAGAATGATTGAAAGCAGGCAGCAGATGACAGGCGAGCAAGCGTCTGCGAGAGGGGCGATGACCATCGCCTTGCCGTAGCGGTTGGCGTAGACAAGAGTGAATGCGCCGATTGCGTTCAGGATCTGAACTCCGAAGACCTTGGCGGGGGCGGCCCAGCCGAAGGCGGTGAGCTCCGAAGGAGACTTCAGAAGGAAGGCTACCGGAATCAGAACTACTGCGGCGATTGCCATGTAGACGAACACGCTCTCTGCGTCGGGGGTGTGGTTATTGGCGAGCTTCATCACGAAGGCCTGGATACCCCAGCAGATAAAGACTACTGCCGCGAGAACAATCCAGAGCCAGCCCTGGGCGCTGCCTTCGGTGTCGCTCGGGATAGCGAAGCATATAATTGCGACGAAAGCCAGAACGATTCCGAGGATGCCGAGCTTGGAGACTTTCTCCTTAAGGAAGATAGAAGACAGAATAACGGTTACGATCGGGGCAACCGAAATCATCGGCATCACCAGGTACGAGGGAGCATACTTGAGCGCGAGGAACAGCACCAGCTGTCCGCCTGCTCCCAGAAGTCCTACACCCATACTCAGGGCAACCGACTTCGGCCTTACGTCCAGTTTGAACTTGATGTTTGCGAGCGCGAAGATTGCGCACGGAATCATCGAAAGTGCCCAGACTACATATACCATCTCGGAAGAGAAATCCTTGGGAATTCCCAGATAAAGTTCTCCGAGGGTGGGGTCTGAGAAGGTCATCCAGATACCCCATGTTATCATCGTGATGATGGCGTAAAGCAGCCAGTTGTGTTTCTTCTGTGTCATATTACTTAACAAACGATGCGATTAACTTTCCGAAATCTTCATTTTCACGAATGCCGGTGAAGGCGCGGGAGCCGGGGCCCCATGCGTAGAAGGGGACCGCGATGCCGTTGTGGCCCTCGCTGGCGAAGTTGACGCCGATGCGGCCCTCGGCGAGGTCGCCGTCC
>CAJOJC010000126.1 GCA_905234775.1 uncultured Bacteroidales bacterium
GTACGCCGCAGACCACGGCTTTGCGGTCCTGACTACAACACTCGCCTCGAGCAGATGGAAGAGCCTGGAGCAGGTCGGAGCGGCCGGAGCGGAGGCGTGTGCCCGCCACGGTATCGTTTGGTGGGACATGAACTGGCGCAAGGGCGGGCTCCAACCGCGCCGGGCCGAGCTGATCCGCGAGCTCGGTTTCTACAACCAGACCTTCTGCGGATGCGAATATTCAAAACCGAAAGAATGATCTGCTACCCTACCCCGAAAATAAACATAGGCCTCAACGTCCTCCGCAAGAGGGCGGACGGATATCACGACCTCGACACGCTGTTCTATCCTGTCGACTGTTTCCATGACGAACTGGAGATAGTCAAGGCGGATAAGTTCTCGATACGAATCGAGGGCGCGGACTGGGACCCGCAGTCGGACCTGACCGCCAAGGCCTGGCGGCTGCTCGCCGGGGAGTGTGGAATCGGTCCGGTCAGCATCCGCGTCCGCAAGGGGATCCCGGTAGGTGCCGGCCTTGGCGGAGGTTCGTCCGACTGCGCGTTCACGCTGAAGACACTAAATGAATTGTTCTCACTCGGTCTTTCCATTGAGCGTCTTGAAGAACTTGCCGGCCGCCTTGGCGCAGATTGCGCGTTCTTCATAAGGAATATCCCCCAATGGGGTTCCGGGAAAGGAGAAATACTCACGCCGGCGGAGATCGACCTGTCGGGGTATGATATAAGAATCGCAATACCGGAAGGAGTGCACGTCAGCACAGCAGAAGCGTACGGCGGAATCACGCCCGCGTTGCCGGCAATTCCTTTGAAGGAGGCGCTGAAACTCCCCGTCCGCGAATGGCGCGGAAAGGTCGTGAACGATTTCGAAGCCAGCGTTTTCCCAAAACACCCCGAAATCGCCGCCCTGAAAGAACGCTTCTATGCCGACGGAGCAGTTTATGCCTCCATGACCGGCAGTGGCGCAGCGGTCTTCGGATTGTTTTAGTATCTTTGCGGTATGATTGGTATTCTGCTACTGATAATATATCTGGTCGGCCTCATTCCGGGATTTCTCTCGGCGATGGACTTGTGGAGACAGCACACGCTGAAGTTCTTCCCGAAACTCGCGCTCGGGCTGCTTGTTTTGTTTTTCAGTTGGGTGGGATATTTCGCCTACTGGTACGGAATGCGGCACTTTATCGTGAATAAAGGCCACCTCGAAGCCGGAGAATAATTAATATAGTCCGTCGGGAAGGTCCAGGACGAGGGTCCGGGACTGAGAATTAACTTTCAAGATAAAATCTTCGTGGAGGGGTATCATCACCTGCTCCCCGGAAGTCGTGCGAACGTACAGGCAGAAGTTCCCCGGGATGGGCTCGTAGTCTTCCACGACGCCGACTTCCACATCGCGGTCGAATAGTTTCCAGCCGACGAAATCTTCATCAGAGCCCTCTTCTTCAAACTCCCCGTCAAACAAAATGTCGCGGCCGACCATTTCTTCGGCGTCTTTCAAACACCGTACGCCAGTCATGTGGACTATATAGCGGGATGTGCCGCGGGGCACGCAGTCATCGAAAAAGAAAGGGGCCGGCAGTCCGTCGAATTCGACGTACACCGGTCCCTCGATTTGTTCAAGTTCCACTTCGGGAGCGCTCACAAGGAGACCTCCGTCAGTGCCGTTGGACTTGATGATTTTGCCAATGCGAAGCATTAAGCCTCCTCAGCGGGTGCCTCAGCCTCGGCTGCGGGAGCCTCCTCCACGGGAGCCTCTTCTGCAGCGGCCTCAGCGGCCTCCTCGACTGCCTCTGCCTCAGCAGCAGCTGCTGCTTCAGCGGCGGCGAGTTCGGCTGCCTTCTTGGCGATGGCCTCAGCCCTTGCTTCATTGACCTTTGCCTCTTCGGCCTTAGCGGCCTTGGCGGCGGCGATAGCCTCGTTCTTCAGACCATTGATCTTGGCCTCGATCTTGGCGTCGCGCTGAGCCTTCCAGTCGTTCCACTTCTTGTCAGCGGCCTCCTGGGTGAGGGCTCCCTTTGCCACACCACCGTCGAGGTGATTGCGAAGGAGAACACCTTCATAGGAGAGGATCCTGCGGCAAACGAGGGTGGGTTCTGCACCGACCTTCAGCCAAGCAAGAGCGCGCTCGAAGTTAAGAGTAATGGTAGCAGGGTTAGTGTTAGGATTGTAAACACCGATCTGCTCGATAAAACGACCGTCACGCGGGGCACGCGTGTCTGCCACAACAATGTGGAAGAATGCGAAATTCTTCTTTCCGTGGCGCTGTAAACGAATTTTAACAGCCATTGTGAATCTGTTTTAAAAGTTATATGTGCTCTACCCGAGAGCGGCTGCAAATATACGAAAAATAATTACCTTTGCAATCACATAACGCAAAACCAAACCGAAATGAAGAAATTCCTTTTCACTCTTGCAGCGCTCCTGATCGGAGCCCTCGCTTTTGCACAAAACGCGAAGAACAACACCGCCGACTCAATCGTAGGCAAGTATTTCATCGAGAAAAACGACAGTAAGGTCGAGTTCGTAAAGAACGCAGACGGAACATACAAGGGGTTTGTATACTGGTCCGCTGAGAACGGCAAAGAGGACATCGTGCTTGTCAACGGCCTCAAATACAACGCAGAGAAGAAGCGCTGGGACGGCGCCAAGATCAGCGACCCTACCCGC
>CAJOJC010000127.1 GCA_905234775.1 uncultured Bacteroidales bacterium
TGCGACTGCGAGGGTGTCCACCGGTTGCACGTCCTTCACCACCACCCATCGGGTGATCGTGCGGGTTCATAACGACACCACGGTTGTGCGGGCGGCGGCCAAGCCAACGGCTGCGGCCAGCCTTACCGAACGACTCGAGGTTGTGGTCTGTGTTGGAAACGACGCCAATGGTAGCGCGGCAGCTTACCAGAACCATACGGGTCTCGCCCGAAGGGAGACGAAGGATGGCGTGGTTACCCTCACGGGCTGCAAGCTGAGCGAAGGTACCGGCGGAGCGGGCCATTGCGGCGCCCTGTCCGGGACGAAGCTCGATTGCGTGTACCATGGTACCGACCGGAATCTCACTGAGAGGAAGAGTGTTGCCTACCTCGGGAGCGACTCCGCTACCCGACTCGACAGTCTGTCCTACCTGAAGTCCGTTGGGAGCGATGATATACCTCTTCTCTCCGTCGGCATACTGAACAAGAGCGATACGTGCGCTGCGGTTAGGATCGTACTCGATGGTAAGAACCTGTGCAGGCATGTTGTCTTTGTTACGAAGGAAATCGATGATGCGGTACATTTTCTTGTGTCCGCCACCGATATAACGCATGGTCATCTGACCAGTGTTGTTGCGTCCGCCAGTCCTCTTAAGAGGCTCGAGCAATGACTTCTGAGGCTTGTTGGTTGTGATCTCCTCGAAGGAGCTGATAGCCTTATTCCTCTGACCCGGGGTTACCGGTTTGAATTTTCTGATTGCCATTGTACTTCCCTCCTAGATGTTAGCGTAAAAATCAATCTTATCCTCACCTGCAAGAGTAACGATAGCCTTCTTGAAGTGATTCATACGACCGCGGAGAAGGCCGGCCTTTGTGTAGCGCTGCTTTCTCTTGCCGTGATAGTTGATTGTATTGACGTCGGCAACCGAAACTCCGTAAAGGGTCTCGACTGCTTCCTTGATCTGAAGCTTGTTCGCCTTGCGGTCTACCACAAAGCCGTAACGGTTCAACTTGTCGCCCTGAGCCGTCAGCTTCTCTGTAACGATTGGCTTAATAATAATTCCCATCTCTTGTCAGTTTTATTTGACCCTCGATGCGAGAACGTCCTGGACGCCGTCGACGAGAACGAGGTTGTTCGCGTTCATCACAGCGTAGGTGTTGATTTCGTCAACAGTAATAACGTTCACATAAGGAAGGTTGCGGGATGAAAGGAAAATGTTGTCCGAATTTGCAGGGAGAACGAAGAGGACCTTGCGGTCGCCAGCCTTAAGATTGGAAAGGATCTGAGCGAATTCCTTGGTCTTGGGAGCCTCCATTGCAAACGGCTCTACGATAGTGATAGCGCCTTCTGCAGCCTTGTAAGAAAGAGCAGAGCAGCGGGCGAGGGACTTAACCTTCTTGTTGAGTTTGTGCCAGTAGTTGCGAGGTTTCGGACCATGGATGGTACCGCCGCCTACGAAAATACCGGATTTGAGAGAACCGTGACGTGCACCGCCGCCGCCTTTCTGGCGACCGAGTTTCTTGGTGCTGTGTGCGTTCTCGCTGCGGTCCTTGGACTTAGCGGTTCCCTGACGCTGATTTGCGAGGTACTGAACTACGTCGAGATAAATTGCGTGGTCGTTCGGGGTAATACCGAATACTTTCTCGTCAAGAGCGACCTTCTTTCCGGACTCCTGTCCGTTGATTTTGTAAACTGAAAGTTCCATACTCTTAAGCCTCCACAATTACATAAGAACCCTTGGCTCCGGGAACGGAACCTTTGACAACGATAAGATTGTTCTCAGGGATAACCTTAAGAACCTCAAGGTTTTCAACCTTTACACGGTCACAACCCATGTGTCCTGCCATACGCATTCCGGGGAATACGCGGCTAGGCCATGAAGATGCACCCATAGAACCGGGGTGACGGAGACGGTTGTGCTGGCCGTGTGTCTGGCCACCTACTCCGGCGAATCCGTGGCGCTTGACGACGCCCTGGAATCCTTTACCCTTCGAAGTACCTACGACATCTACGAAAGGAACGCCTTCACCGAAAACGTCCGCGACCGTAAGGGTGTCGCCAAGTTTGAGCTCTCCTGCGAAGTCTGCCTTGAACTCGACAAGCTTGCGCTTAGGAGTGGTTCCTGCCTTTTTGAAGTGCCCCTGAAGAGGCGCGCTGGTGTGCTTTTCTGTAGTTTCGTCATAGGCAAGCTGTACAGCGGCATAACCATCTTTTTCTACTGTACGGAGCTGCGTAACAACGCACGGACCAGCCTCGATAACGGTGCATGGAATATTCTTTCCCTCGGCACCGAAAACGGAAGTCATTCCGATTTTC
>CAJOJC010000128.1 GCA_905234775.1 uncultured Bacteroidales bacterium
CCATGTACGGCCTTTTCATCGTCCTGCTCTACACCGTCCCGATCAGCGTGATAATCGGCCTGACATGGGCGGTCGGCGGTTCTGCGGTCACAGCCGACATCTTCAACTGGCTCTCGACGCACTGGCTCCCGAACATAATCTTCTTCCTCGTGTTCATGGTCTTCGCCGCCTCGTTCTTCGGCGCGTTTGAAATCGTGCTGCCGTCGTCATGGGCCAACAAAGCCGATGCGGGCAGCAACAGGAAGGGCCTGCTGGGCGTGTTTTTCCTCGCCCTCACGCTCGTTCTGGTGAGCTTCAGCTGCACCGGCCCGATCGTGGGCACGGTCCTGATCAAGAGCACGCAGGGCGAATTCTGGGCCCCCATGGTGACCATGCTCGCGTTCAGCATCGCGTTCGCGCTGCCATTCACCCTGTTCGCATTCTTCCCGTCGGTTCTGAGTAAGCTCCCGAGGAGCGGCGGCTGGCTGAACAGCGTGAAGATAGTGCTCGGATTCATCGAAATCGCCCTCGGCCTGAAGTTCCTCAGCGTGGCGGATCAGACCTATCACTGGCACATCCTCGACAGGGATATCTACCTGGCGATATGGATTATCTGCTTCACCCTGCTTGGGCTGTATCTGCTTGGGGTGATAAAGTTTAAATACGATACTCCGATAAAGAAATATACTGTCGGGCGAATCGCACTGGTTGTCATAGATTTCGCGTTCGTTGCGTATCTGATTACGGGCTTTTGCGGCGCGCCTCTTAAAGCTATCAGCGGTTATCTACCGCCGATGGAGACGCAGCATATCCGGATAGGGAAGTACGCGTCCGCGGCGGGGGAGACCGGCGTCCTCCCGGGGACCGCGCTCGCCGGTTCGGACCACCTCGTCGCGCTGCCCCACGGCCTGACGGGCTACGACAACCTGGACGACGGCCTTGCCGCCGCGGCCGCTACCGGAAAGAAGGTCTTCATAGATATCACCGGCCACGGCTGTGTCAACTGCCGCGAGATGGAAGCCCGCGTCTGGAGCGACCCGGAAGTGCTGGGGAGGCTGCGCGACAACTTCGTCATAGTGTCTCTGTATGTCGACGACAAAACGCGCCTTCCCGAAGAAAAATGGGTAACTACCCCCTCCGGAAAGGTCTTGAAGGACGTCGGGCGCGTCAACTCCCGCCTGGTACTCGATCGCTTCGGAGTCAACTCTCAGCCGAACTACTTCATCCTCTCTCCCGAGGGTGACATTCTTGCCGGTCCCCGCGGCTACAATCTCGACATCGACGCCTTCGCCCGCTTCCTGGATCTGGAATAGGAGTAAATCTCCATAAGCATACAACCAAAAAAGGCCGCCCGAAATGGACGGCCTTTTTTCGAAATGATAAGTTTTAGTCGACTTTGAAGACGGACATACCGGTGGAGGTGATGCCGGAGAGGACATAGACCTCTTCGCCGTTCTCGCCCTTGTACTCTATGTCGCAGAAGCCGGTCTTGTTGGTGCCTTCGTTGCCGACGGCAAGGAAGTCGTCGGTGTCGCCGATCGGGTAGCGCTGGAATGCGGAATCGTCGTCGCGGACAGCCCAGAAGGCATTGAGAAGGCCATAAATCGAAGTTCCGGCAGCATCAGGAGTCCTGACCATGCGGAGATAACCGCTTGACCTGCTGTCGGCATCCTGCTCGACCACGGTGTAGGTCAGGTAACGAATGCCGCCGATGAAGGCAAGTCTTGGATCCAGGCAGCAGGAATCGTAATTGCCGACGTTCGTGAATATAGAACCGGGATCGGATCCCCAGTCGGCGTTGTCGTCGACCTTACAGCTGTACCACTGGTCGAGGACGTCTCCCCACCACCAGCCTACGACAAATCTCATGTCGGAGTTGTTGGCCCAGAGAGCCTGCCTTGTGGAGTTAGCGCCTGTATTGTGGGCCGAGAAGATGTATATACCTCCGGTTACGCTGCCACCCTTTCCGGCAAGGGCCTTGGAGAAGTTGTCCGGTTCGGAGCCGATAACTCCGGAAGTAAGACGGAATTCGACTTCCTGGCGATAGGGCTTGGTATCGGTCTTGTTCTCGTAGAACGAGACGAACAACAGAAGGCCATCTTCGTCGGTGCCATAGGAAGTCATCTTGTCGCCGTAACGCTCGCCCGCAGGGACAGTATAACGCATAGCCTCTTCTGCCTTGGTAGGTACACCCTCCGAATCGGGCTCGATCATGCGGTAGACCACGAGGTCCTGGTTGGAATCACCCATTGCCATATTGCAGACATAAATCACGTCGCTGTCGTAACCCGCCATCTTG
>CAJOJC010000129.1 GCA_905234775.1 uncultured Bacteroidales bacterium
AATAGCCGGATAGTCTCCAGTGACGAAAAGCACGTCGGAACGGTCCAGGTTGTGGTCGTTCTCTTCCGTTGCATTCCAGGTGTGGCCGTACATCAGGTCGTCCTGGTGGCCGTAAAGGACTTTGCCTTCTGCTACGGCCTTTTCAAGTGTAGAGATTACTTTGTCTGTAGGTTGGGTGCATGCTGCAATTGAAAGCAGGGCTGCGAGTACATAAATCTTCTTCATTTTATAATGAGGCTCTTATTATTGCGTCTTTAATGTAGGGTTTTGTCCATTTAGGAACACTCCTGTCTGCTCCGTCGCTAAGGAGCATCCAGCAGAAGCAGGCTCCGCCGTATTGCTTGCAGGTCTGAACATAGCATGTGACCTGTTTGGCGATCTCTGTATCTGCGCGGTGGGCGGTCGTTCCGTATTCTCCGATAATGAACGGGACGCCTTTGGCGGAAGCTAGAGTGGCGATAGCCTTGATCTGGTTCTGGACTTCTTTCTGGGCCGCTTCGCTCCAGGTGGTGACTTCTCCGGCGCCCTCGTACATGGCGAACATGTAGGGGGAGTAGCTGTGGAATTCGGCGATAATGTGGTCCTTGGCGCTGTCCTGAGGGATAGTGAGCGCAGCAAAGGCATTGGCTACAGAACTTGCGCAGTAGTCGTTGATTACGAGATTTCGCTTAGCGTTATTGGAGCCGGTTCCGCGTACTGCATTTACGAAATCCTGATTGTATTTGTCTATGTAGGTGTAGCTTGTAGAGGATTTGGGCTCGTTCCAGTAGTTGCTGGCGTCAAGCATCTCGTTGAAGCTCTCGAAAAGAAGCTTGGGGCCGTAGTCCTTGAACCTTTCGGCAATCTGCTGCCAGAGGATTATGAAGCGCTGTCTTGTATTGTTGTAGACTGTCTGGTCTGCGCGCAGCCATCCATCTGTTCCAGTGTCGTGGTGGACGTTGAGGATGCAATACATTCCTGCATCGAGAACGTAATTCACGACTTCTTCTACACGGTCCATCCAGGCTTTGTCTACCTGGCCGTTAGCGTCCATATGCTGATACCAGGTAACTGGTACACGGATGGCGCCGAAGCCGGCATCGGCGAACATCTGCATCAGGGCGGGGGTAGTGATTGGCTGGCCCCAGCCGGTTTCGAAGCGGCTTACGCTCTGGCCGTCGAGCCAGTCGCCGCAGGTGTCCAGGGTATTTCCCAGGTTCCAGCCGGTCTTCATATTGAGTACTGCGGCGGCGGCGTTTTCCCAGCCGTCGCTGTCTGCCCCCGGGTCCGGGGGCGTAGGCTCCGGCTCGGGCTCTGCCGCCGCCTGCCTTCTGATCTGCGAGTCCCTTGGCGGAGACGGTGATAACGGCCTCCCTGGACTCCTCGACGCTGTTCTTAGCGACGACAAAAGTAAAGGTTATGCTATAATGATTGAAGGTTCCGTCTTTGAACTCTATCCAGTCGGGTAGCCCGCTGACTTTCGGCCTGACGGGGGAGGTAACAGTCAGAGACAGGGTAGCCCCGCTAGCGGGTGCTTCCATCGAGCTTGCGCTCAGCGTCATCCCTTCCGGGACCTGATCCACGGCGGGATCCGGCTCCGAGTCTGGCTTGACGCAGCAGACAGCGGAGAGCAGCGCAGCAAAAAATATGAATCCTAATCTTCTCATTTACAGTCTGGGGGCTGAATCGTATACTTTCTGAAGGGTGTAAGACTGGCTGTCTGTTTTCCAGGCTTTCACCATCGCGCTTACAGGCTCCGAAGAGTTGCTGACGTACTGTCCGGTTCCGTGGTCTATGTAGGCATGTTTTTCCTGGCCGGAACCCTTGGCGCCGTTGTCCCAGAGGAACGGGGCGATTCCGTAAGTCTTGGCAGCCTTTACTACGTATTCCAAATAATAGAGGAAGAATGCCCACGGTCTGGCGTCGCTCTTCGAACGGAACGAGCAGCCGAATTCGCCCATATAGACGGGGATATCCTTCGAAATATAGTTGTCGTAGATTCCCTTGAAGAGGTTTTTGATCTCTTCCTCTCCGCGCGGGAAACTCGATCCAGTGTGGCCCCAGTCGGGCAGCTGACGGTCTCCGATAGTGTAGTCGTAGGGGTCGTAGCAGTGGAAGGCGAGCATCGTCTTCTTTGCCGGATCGTCGGGGACTGCGAGATACTTGAGGTAGTTCGGGCTCGCGGCGTAGCCGGGAACGCCCAGCCAGCGGGTTTCGTTGTTCCCGCCTGTAGCGCGAACGGCGTCTACGAAAACCTGATTCCACTCGTTGATGACCTCACACTTCCTCTCGGTATTGGAGGAAGAAGACCACTCATTGCCGTAGATAAGCTCGTTGAAAGACTCGAACATAAGGAAATCGCCCTTTGTCTTGAACTTTTCTGCAATCTGAGTCCATACCGCTGTGATTTCTTCCTTAATCTGGGTGTTTACCGCCGCGGTGTTTACAGCGCCCCTGAGATCGAGCCAGTTGCTGTCGCCGTGGTTCTCGTCGTGGTGGGTGTTGATTATGACATTGAGTCCCGCTTTTTCTGCGTAGCCGACTATCTCGGCGACGCGGTTGATCCATGCGATCTCGATCGTGTAATCGGGCGCCGCTCCGATATGGCCCTGCCAGGTGATGGGTATGCGAACGCTGGTGAAGCCGGCGCTCTTGACTCCGTCGAAGGTAGCCTGGGTGGCCTTGGGATTGCCCCAGCAGGTCTCGTTCGCGACTCCGCCGCTGATAGCGTCCATCTGATTGCCCATATTCCAGCCCAGTCCGAGCTCGGCCGTGCGACGGGTCGCAACGTTATCGGGCAGGGTGTTGGGATCCGGGATGTCTTCCTTTCCCTCCTGGCTCACGGTGATTGTTATGTCCGGTACGCCCTTCGCGCTGACAGTAAGATCGGCCGCGCGGGCGGTGGTACTCTCGTTGGCGCGTACGGTCAAAGTGACGGTCATCTGGTAGTTGCTGGAATTGTATGTTCCGTCTTTATAGCTGATCCAGTCCGGGAGTCCGCTTACCTTCGGGCGGGCGGGGGAAGTCAGCCTTACACTGAACGAACCTCCCTCCTGGGTGGCTGTAATCTGAGCCGGCTCGGCGCTGATGACGGTAGGGGCTGTCGGAGTCTCTTGTCCGTCGCCAGAGGGCTTTCCGCAGCAGCAGAGCAGGGAAATGAACACAAATGAGGAAAGAATCCAGTTGGCGATTCTGATCATACTATGTTTACTTAAGTGATGGCATGGCTTCACGGTTCATTACCGCAGAAGAAGTCATCAATGATTTCCAATATGTTTCAGTATTGAGTGGGTAAGATTCCATATCCCAGACGAGGAACCAGCTCCATGCCTGGCCGGCAGCCTTACACTTCGCCGGGTCCGGAATGTTGCCGCATTCGCTGACGGTCACCATTTTGTGTCCCGCGCTGAGCGCGACGGCGGCATCATACTGGCGCTGCTTGGCTTCGGTGTCATTGGCATATATGTCTACTCCCACTATATCT
>CAJOJC010000130.1 GCA_905234775.1 uncultured Bacteroidales bacterium
CTGGAGAAGTACCTGGCCGAGGCGGAGGAGGACGCGGATATGATGTTCGGCGAGCCTGTTCCGAACGGCAATTTCGGCGTCTCGGAAGAGGGCGTGACCTGGACCTTCAACCCGTACGAGATCGCTCCCTACGCGCTCGGCATCATCGACCTGACGGTCAGCTGGGCGGACCTGAAGCCCTATCTGAAATAGGGGAGGGGGGGATATAAGAAAGAGCCTTGCAGCGACGCTGCAAGGCTCTTTTCTTAGATTGCGAATGATCTATTACCACCAGCAGACCAAGAATCTGCCGTCGAGATTGTCTTCCTTGTACCAATCTGCGTTTTCGGCGCCATTCGTCTTAACCCAGTTCGGATAGGACGGATAAGCGGCAGAGAACGGAAGCTTATTCCACAGATGCTTCGTGAGCGTCGGGCACTTGAAGGCCCAGATGTAACCTTCCGCATCGGAGCTCTTATAGGTAACATTGGCATCAAGCTTGGAGCTATTGGCAGCGAACACCTCATCATACTTGTCCTGATCGTAAGGGGCATAGCCCTGCAGACCAATCGGATAACCTTCGGTCGTGACGACGTAGAAGTTCTGCTTGAAGGTGTTGTAAACAGCGTCGATCATGTTAGCCAGCTGCGCTTCGCTCTCCTGCTCAGTCATCTCGGAACGATCCTTCATATGGTAGATGACGGTGAAGGTATACAGACCGCCGTTCACATTGACATAACCAGGAACGACATTATAGTAACCGGTCTTCTGCGTGTTGGCCAAGGTCGCATAGCCATAATCATCATACAGCTTGGCAAGCTCGGAATCATACTGCTCGGTCTTGGGATTCTTCCACTCGCTGTACTGTTTCAGACCCGGATTGAAAACATGATTCTCAATCGAGGCGTTGTCGTTGCGTCTCTCATACACCTCGGAACCGGCGCTGGAATTCTTGTCTTTCAGGCTGGGGATGCCACCGATCTCGACAAAAGCTCCGCGGTTCTCGATAACGCCATACTGGGAGTTGGCAGCAAGATCTCTCTTGGCCCAGGCGGGTAAACCAAAGTCGTAAAGAACACCGTTTTCTTCGACCTGGGGTGCGTGAGGGTTCTGCCAGCTGTCCATGGAAGCAAAAGCTTCGATGCTCTCGACATTTGCCATGTTGAAACCTTCCAGGATGAGACCGGCCTTCTCGATTTCGGTCGTGCAACCATTGGCGCCGATGTGGGCGCTCGTAGCGCGGACATGAAGGACAACCTTCACCTGCTCTCTCCAACCCTGCGTAGCATATTTTTCCATGTCAGGAACGGTAAAGGCCTCGACGTCATAATCCAGGATCAGGTCGTTGAAGTCCGTATCGTATTTGCCACGGCCCGGGTTGCCTTCCACCTTATTGCCATACAGAGAAGTCGGCCAGCTGTCCTCGAACATGACAACACCACTGGAGTGATAAGCCGTGAAGTAGTTGTCATTAGGATCTCCGGTCTCATAGGAAGCCGGTTCGGTCAGACGGAGGGGAGCATCGGCGTCAGCCTTCGTGTTGGCCATTTCCTTGATCACAAGACCATTGTCAATCAGGTTGACACGCTGGCCGTTGATCAGGTAATACGCATTGAAAGCGGTCTTCTCCGGAGAAACCAGGTTCAGGGAGATGACACCGAAAGGCTCGATTTCCTTACCGTCAGTGGGCTTGACCAGTCTCGGGGAAACGGGAATCTCGTAGGTCTTGGTGCCGTTCTCAATAAACACAGCACGGGTTCCGATAGGAACGGTCAGCTCCTGGGAGAAGCTGTAATCACCATCGTACTCGGCGGCACGGACAGCACCCATATCGACTATAAGGTGGACTTCACCGACAGCATCAGGGTGCATTACCGGAAACAAGGTGATAAAATGGCCCTGGTGAAGAAGGAAATCTTATAATGACTTCACTACGGTTATATGCCCGGGTTGAGTTGCATTGAATAGGGTTAAATGGGAGTTATAATGGGCTTAAATCGCAACCCTATTGCAACCTCTGCAACAAAAAAAGAATCAAGCACCGCTGTAAGTGCTTGATTCTCTTGGTGCTCCCTTAGGGGCTCGAACCCTAGACACCCTGATTAAGAGTCAGGTGCTCTACCAACTGAGCTAAGGAAGCAATATTGTCAAACGAAAGCCCGTTTCACTTTTGTGACCCGTTCGGGGCTCGAACCCGAGACCCCAACATTAAAAGTGTTGTGCTCTACCAACTGAGCTAACGAGTCCTCCGTTTTGGGATTGACCTTTCTCCGGAATTCTCCAAATTTATTTCAACTTTTTTCCCGTTATTTTCTCGATGGCCTCGAAACTGCCCAGATCGCTCCAAGCCCAGCGGCCGGGAATCATATACACTTCCGAGGATTTCTCCATCACCGCGTAGTCGATCGAAATCTTTTCGCAGGTGGGGAAGAGCCGGGCCAGTTCGGCCTCCTCCGCGGGGGTGCACAGCGCCGGGGCGAGTTCGTCCATGACGCCGCAGATCTGCGGAGCGTGGGCGCGCAGCTCGGCCTCGATGGTGTCGAGATTCCAGACGAAGATGCCGGCGTTCCAGTAATACCCGCCCTCGGCGAGATAGCGCTCCGCGACGTCGAGGGACGGTTTCTCCTTGAAGGAGCCGACCTTGACGATGCCGTCGGTGGCGCCGGGGGCGTGGATGTAGCCGTAGCCGGTGTGCGGGGAGTC
>CAJOJC010000131.1 GCA_905234775.1 uncultured Bacteroidales bacterium
AGATATAGTGGGAGTAGACATATATGCCAATGACACCGAAGCCAAGCAGCGCCAGTATGATGCCGCCGTCGCGCTCAGCGCGGGACACAAAATGGTGACTGTCAGCGAATGCGGCAACATCCCGGACCCCGCGAAGTGTAAGGCTGCCGGCCAGGCATGGAGCTGGTTCCTCGTCTGGGATATGGAATCTTACCCCCTCAATACTGAAACATATTGGAAATCATTGATGACTTCTTCTTCGGTAATGAACCGTGAAGCCATGCCATCACTTAAGTAAACATAGTATGATCAGAATCGCCAACTGGATTCTTTCTTCTTTTGCGTTTATCTCCCTGCTCTGCTGCTGCGGTAAGGGGGAAGACCCCAACAACAACGGCAACAATCAGATTGAGGCGCCGACAGCCATCACGGCCGAGCCTTCAAGCATTTCGGCCGAGCAGACCGGAGGCACATTCAGCGTGAAGTTGACTGCCCCCGCGCGCCCCAAATTCAGCGGGATCCCCAGTTGGATTACCTATAAAGACGGCACCTTCAATCCGAGTGCTTATCAGATGACCGTAAGTCTGACGGTATCCGCCAACAACTCCACGTCAGAGCGCAGCGCGGACCTGACTGTGTCCGCAAAGGGCGCTGACGCTATCGTCATCAAGGTCACCCAGCCCGGCAAGGAAGAGATCGTCGACCCTACCCTGGACGACAACACTGCCCTGGCCCGCACTAAGGAACTGGGCCTCGGATGGAATATGGGCAACCACTTCGACGCATTCTATAACGGAGTCTCCAGCGAGACTGTTTGGGGCAACCCCAAGGCAACCCAGGCCACCTTCAACGGAGTCAAGGCCGCCGGTTTCACCACCGTCCGTATACCCGTCACCTGGATGGGACATATAGGAAATGCACCCGACTACAAAATCGAAGATGCCTGGATGAACCGCGTATATGAGGTTGTGGGCTATGCGGAAAACGCCGGCCTCAACGTTATCCTCAACACGCACCACGACGAAGACCACAACGAAGGCCATTGGCAGAACCTGGCCAATGCTGTGGACAACGAAGAGGCCAACACCCAGATCAAGGCCGAAATCGCCGCAGTCTGGGGCCAGATCGCCGAAAAGTTTAAGGACAAAGGCGAATTCCTTATGCTCGAGTCCTTCAACGAACTCATCTACAAAACCGAATGGTATTCATCTTCAAACACCGAGAGAAGGTGCAATGTCATCAATGAGTGGAACCAGGTGTTCGTGGATGCTGTCCGCGCCACCGGCGCAAACAATGCAACCCGTTGGCTCGGAGTGCCCGGCTATGCGGCAAGCCCGAATTTCCTTCAGTATCTGACCGTTCCTGACGATCCGGCAAAGAAGACCATGCTTGCCTTCCACTGTTACGATCCCTACGACTACACCATCGGCGACAAGCAGTCGCCCGACTGGGGTCATACAGGAACCTGTTTCCCTCGCGGAGAAGAGGAAATCAAGACCCTTTTCAACAGCATCTACACCAACTACATAGCAAAGGACATCCCCATCTATATGGGCGAGTTCGGCTGCTCGATGCGCGACAAGAACAACGCTAAGGCCTGGGCCTACTACCTCTATTATCTGGAGTATGTGGTCAAATGCGCGAAGACTTTCGGAATAGCGCCCATCCTCTGGGACAACGGCGCCAAGGGTTCAGGCAAAGAAAAACACGCCTACATCGACCACGGCACAGGCCAGTATGTCGGCAACTCGCAGCCGGCGGTGGCAGCGATGGTGAAAGCCTGGAAAACAGACAGCCAGTCTTACACCCTTCAGAAAGTATACGATTCCGCCCCCAGACTGTAAATGAGAAGATTAGAGTTCATATTCTTTGCTGCGCTGATCTCCGCTGTCTGCTGCGTCAAGCCCGTCTCGGAGCCGGATTCCGCCGTGGATCAGGTCCCGGAAGGGATGACGCTGAGCGCGAGCTCACTTGAGGCACCAGCTAGCGGAGCTACCCTATCTCTGACGGTTACCTCCCCCGCCAGGCCGAAAGTCAGCGGGCTACCAGACTGGATAGAGTTCAAAGACGGAACCTTCAATCATTATAGCATAACCTTTACTTTTGTCGTCGCCAAGAACAGTGTAGAAGAGCCCAGGGAGGCCAGCATCACCGTCTCCGCCAAGGGACTCACAGATCAGAACTTCACGG
>CAJOJC010000132.1 GCA_905234775.1 uncultured Bacteroidales bacterium
ACTTCGTACTTCGCCGTGGGGGATAACCTCCTGACTATCAGCAAAAAAAAGAGTCGCCACCTTGTGACGACTCTTTTGTATCCTATGCGCAAGAAGAAATTATTTCTTGCGAGCCTTGTACCTCTGATAGAACTGGTCAACGCGGCCGGCGGTGTCGATAATCTTGGTTTTGCCGGTGTAGAAGGGGTGAGAAGTGTTGGAGATCTCAACCTTCACGAGGGGGTACTCAACGCCTTCGATCTCAATCGTCTCCTTAGTGTTGACGCAAGAACGAGTGATGAATACATCTTCGTTTGACATATCCTTGAAAGCTACAAGACGGTAGGTTTCGGGATGAATTCCTTTTTTCATTTTACACTAGTGTTTAAAAGCGGGTGCAAATATAGGATTTTATTTCATCAAACCAAAAATTTATTATTAAATTCGCGTATTATGACACTGATTAAATCCATCTCCGGCATCCGCGGAACAATCGGCGGCCCGGCAGGCGAAGGCCTCACTCCTATCGACATCGTGAAGTTTACTTATGCGTACTGCAAGACTCTCCCGAGCCGCAAGCCCGTGCCCAACAACGGCAAACGCTACAAAGTGGTTGTCGGAAGAGACGCCCGCATCAGCGGAGAGATGGTAGAGCAGCTCGTCTGCGGAACCCTCATCTCCTGCGGAGTAGACGTAGTGAAGTGCGGCTTTGCCAGTACCCCTACAACTGAGCTGGCAGTGACATTCGCGAAAGCAGACGGCGGTATTATCCTTACCGCATCTCATAACCCCCGCCAGTGGAACGCCCTGAAGCTCCTCAACGACAAGGGCGAATTCCTTACAGCGGTCGAAGGCCAGGCTATCCTGGATCTTGCCGCCAGCGAAGGTTTCGACTTTGCCCCGGTAGACGAGATCGGCAGCATCACCGAACACGATTTCACAGACGAACATATCGAGTCTGTCCTCGCCCTCGAGGCGGTGGATGTCCCCGCGATTAAAAAGGCCGGCTTCAAGGTCGTCCTGGATGCGGTAAACAGTGTCGGCGGTATCATCATGCCGCGCCTTCTGAAGCGCCTCGGTGTGGAGTGCATCACCATCAACGGCGAGCCTACCGGCGATTTTGCCCATAACCCCGAGCCTCTTCCTAAGAACCTGATCGAGCTTCGCGAGACAGTCGTGCGCGAGAAGGCAGACCTCGGAATCAGCGTCGACCCTGACGTAGACCGCCTTGCCTTCATCTGCGAGACCGGCGATCCGTTCGTGGAGGAATATACCCTCGTGAGTGTTGCCGACTACCTGCTCGAAAGGGCGGAGAAGGCCGGCGTCTCCCCGCGCTATACGGTCTCTAACCTCAGTTCCAGCCGCGCCCTTCGCGATGTGACCGAGGCCCATGGCGGAACCTACTTCGCCTCAGCAGTAGGTGAGGTGAACGTGACTACCAAAATGCACGAAATCGGTGCCCTGATAGGCGGCGAAGGAAACGGAGGCGTCATCTATCCCGCATCCCACTGCGGCCGCGACGCGATGGTCGGCGTTGCCCTCTTCCTCAGCCATCTTGCCCATAAGGGAATTACCGTAAGCCAGCTCAAGGCTACTCTTCCTCCTTACTTCATTGCGAAGAACAGGATCGACCTGCCGGATGCCTCTGCAGTAGTTCCCGTTCTCGAGGCCCTGAAAGAGAAGTTCAAGAACGAAAAGATCAATACTATAGACGGCGTGAAGATCGACTTCGAGGCCGAAAGGAAGTGGGTCCACCTCCGCAAGTCAAATACGGAGCCCATCATCCGCGTCTACAGCGAAGCTCCTACCGAGGCTGAAGCAGAGGCGCTCGGAGCAGAGATCGTGAAGTTCGCCCTTGACCTCCTCGCTAAGTAACCGTGTTCAGTTTTAGAACAACCCCCATAGAAGAACAACTCGACCGCGGCCTTTTAAAGGGCCGTGTGGGTTGTTTCTGTACCCAGAACTGCTTTGATACATCAACCGGACAGTATCTCTACGACATCTTCAAGCAGAGAGGAAACCTCGTAAAGGTATTCCTGCCGAAGGAGACTGAACTGACTCCCGGAACCAACCACATCGAGTTCTCTCAGGAGGATTTGGAGGGTCTGGATGCGCTGGTAGTGGAGATTCAGGACGTGGGAACCCGTTATTTCAACTTCACGCGCGACGTGATGCGCCTGCTGAGTAGGGCCCTTCTATATATATAGTGGACCATTTCAACCCCGCCGGCCGCAGCGTCGAGGGGACTATCCCTGCGATCGAGGCGGACATCTGGACCCCTAAGGTGGCCCACAGACACGGGCTTACGCTAGGCGAGCTGTGTAACCTGTATGTGAGCGAGATAGACGCGAAGTTCCCGCTCCACGTCATTTCGGCCGCGGCCAGCCGTTCGTCGATGGAGATAATGCCATGGACTATCGCTCCCTCGTCTGATCTGCCCGGCCTTTTCTCGGCCTACATGTACAGCGGCGGCGGCCTCTGGAACAACACTACCATCACCCCCGCAATCGGAACGGCGCGCCCCTACGAGTACCTCGGGGCCCCGTGGCTCAGCCCGGCTACCGTCGCGGCTCCGCCTTGCCCGGAGGGCGTGATAATGAGGCCATGTTCGTTTACCCCGTCGGCCGGCCGTTATATCGGCGAGCGCTGCCAGGGTTACCAGATCATCCTGAAGCCGGAGGCCAGATATCATTCGCTGCTCCATACTCTGGAACTGATGCGCTATTTCGCCGAACACTACTCCCAGTTCGAGATGCTTCCTCAGCTCCATGTCAAGGTAGCCGACCCTGTAATCAGCGAATACCTTAAGGGCGGTATTACCTTCGATATTGTCCAGGAACACGTAAAGGCGGAAGAGCAGAAGTGGATACGTAAGGCAAAACGCTTTATCCTCTATGATGATGCTCCGGTACGTATTAAATAAACGTATAACGCTCGCTTCACAGCGAGCGTTAACGATTAGTTAGTAGTGTATTACCTTAAGAAGGTTAATTATTGTTGGTTAGAATCCTTACGTTAGTAAGTTGAGTTGTTTATCATTTCCGGATGCAAATATAAGTCAATTTTTCATATCTGCAAAATATTTTTTCAAAAAGTTTGTATTTTTGCGTATTCGTTTTTAAAATATTTTATTAATGAGGCGTTTTATTCTTTTTGCCATGGCAACTTTAAGTGCTCTTGCAGCAACTGCCCAACCAATGCTTAACAGAGATAATATCGATGAAATCCTCGCGGAATTGACCCTGGAGGAGAAGGCCGCCCTGTGTGTTGGAGGCGGCTGGGGCTCGATGATGGCAGGCTCCCTGACCGCATCAGATGCGGTTCTGGTGCCCGGCGCAGCCGGTACGACCAGGGCCATACCCCGTCTCGGCATCCCTCAGACCGTCCTTGCCGACGGCCCTGCCGGCCTCAGGATTGAGCCCAGAAGGGAAGGAACCGAAGATACCTTCTTCTGCACCGGTTTCCCGGTAGGAACGGTACTCGCGTCGATGTGGAATACCGAGCTGGTTGAGCAGCTGACTACCGCCATGGGCGAGGAGGTTAAAGAATATGGAGTAGATGTTCTTCTTGCTCCCGGTCAGAACCTCCACCGCAATCCGCTCTGCGGCCGCAACTTCGAATATTTCTCCGAGGATCCTATCCTCTGCGGAAAGACATCGGCGGCTTATGTGAGGGGAATACAGAGCAATGGGGTAGGAGTGAGCGTAAAACACTTCGCATTCAATAACCAGGAAGTCAACCGTCT
>CAJOJC010000133.1 GCA_905234775.1 uncultured Bacteroidales bacterium
TAACTTTTAAAACAGATTCACAATGGCTGTTAAAATTCGTTTACAGCGCCACGGAAAGAAGAATTTCGCATTCTTCCACATTGTTGTGGCAGACACGCGCGCCCCGCGTGACGGTCGTTTCATCGAGCAGCTCGGTGTTTACAATCCTAACACCAACCCTGCTACTATTACCCTTAACTTCGAGCGTGCTCTTGCTTGGCTGAAGGTTGGTGCAGAACCTACCCTCGTATGCCGCAGGATCCTCTCTTATGAGGGTGTTCTTCTTCGTCATCACCTCGACGGTGGCGTAGCTAAGGGAGCTCTTACTCCTGAGGCCGCAGACAAGAAGTGGAACGACTGGAAGGCTCAGCGCGACGCCAAGATCGAGGCCAAGATTACCGGTCTGAAGAACGAGGCTATCGCTGCAGCTAAGGCCGCTAAGGCCGAAGAGGCAAAGGTCAATGAAGCAAGGGCTGAGGCTATCGCTAAGAAAGCCGCCGAGCTCGCCGCCGCTGAGGCAGCAGCAAAAGCAGAGGCTGAGGCAGAGGCCGCCGCTGAGACTGAGGTCGCCGAAGAGGCTCCCGCAGCTGAGGCTGAGGCTCCCGCAGAGGAAGCCTAATGCTCCGCATTGGCAAAATTCTCAAGTCTAACGGAACCGACGGAGGTCTGCTCGTAAGCGCTCCTGAGGTTGAACTTGAACAAATCGAGGGTCCGGTATACGTCGAGTTCGACGGTTTACCGGCCCCTTTCTTTTTTGATTCATTAGTTAAGCGCGGTTCTTCGCGCTATATCGCCCATATGACCGGCGTTCGCTCTCTGAAGGACGCCGAGGAGATGGTCGGAAGGGATATTCTGTTTGACGGGGAGTTCGAGGAAGACGGTCCGGAGGAAGATTTCATCGGTTGGACAGTTTTCGACCGTGATTTCGAGTTGGGAGTAGTTGAGGACTACGAACCTATCCCAGGCAACTTCTGCCTGTATGTTCGTACTGGTGAAGGTTCGCAGGTAATGATTCCCCTCCACGAAGATTTCGTGGTCTCGGTAGACTCCGACGAAAAGAAGCTTATTCTCCGGCTTCCAGATGGCCTTTATTGACGATAAAGTGCCTCATTCCGTACCAGTATCCGAAATAGCCTACCCAGCTGAAGAAAAGAACGAGAAGCCCGAGAGCAATTTTGCTTAAGGGCTTTATTGTATGCTGTCTCCAGAGATCCATTGCCGACAGAAATCCCGGAATCAGGCCGACCAGATATATAATCAGAAGAATCATACTGCAAAGATAGTCCAATTTTTATTCGCAGAAAAGACCGTAAACGGCGGCGCCGGAGCCGGACATGGAGGCGTAAACTGCGCCGTCGCGGTACATTTGCTCTTTCAGGGCGGCGATTTCCGGGTGAGCGGGGAAGACGCTGTCTTCGAAATCGTTCACGACGTGTCCGCGCCACTGGTCGACGGGGAGTTTCAGGAGTTCGCGCAGCGGTTCGGACGTTTCGTGAGGGGTTAAACCCTTATATGCTTCTGCGGTATTGACGTGGACTCCATCGGGGATGGCGATACGGATTTCGTAGGCCGAAAGGTCAAGCTGGGCGGGCTCCAGAATATCGCCTTTCCCTGAGCCCCATTGAGGTGTGCCCTGGATGAAGAAGGCGCAGTCGGCGCCGAGGCGGCCGGCGAGCTGCTCCAGGCGCGCTGTAGGAAGGCTCAGCTCGAAGAGTTCGCTGAGCATCCCCAGCGCGCAGGCGGCGTCCGCCGAGCCGCCTCCCAGCCCTGCGCCAACCGGAATGTGCTTTATCATTCTGATGGCAACAGGCCCTATTCCGTATTCATCGGCCATCAACTGCCAGGCTTTCGCCGTGAGATCGCGCATAGGGTTCCAGTAAGCGCCCTCAATCGAGATCGAGAAGGTCTTTGACTTAACGATTGACAGCTCGTCATGGAAACAATCGACAGGGTAGAAGAGTGTCTCAATATCATGGAAGCCGTCCGTCCTCTTGCGAAGGACGTTCAAGCCGATGTTTATCTTGGGGGTAGGGTAGCAGATCATAGATTCTTCGAGTATTCGCATCCGCAGAAGGTCTGGTTGTAGAATCCGAGTTCGCGGATAAGTTCGGCCCGGCGCGGCTGGAGCCCGCCCTTGCGCCAGTTCATGTCCCACCAAACGATACCGTGGCGGGCACACGCCTCC
>CAJOJC010000134.1 GCA_905234775.1 uncultured Bacteroidales bacterium
ACTTCGTGGAGATGTTCGTGGGAGTAGGCGCAAGCCGTGTCCGCGACCTCTTCCAGCAGGCTAAGGAAAAGGCACCCTGCATCGTCTTCATTGACGAAATCGACGCGGTAGGCCGCGCCCGCGGAAAGAACGCCGGCTTCTCCGGAAACGACGAACGCGAAAACACTCTTAACCAGCTCCTTACCGAGATGGACGGCTTCGGAACCAACAGCGGAGTTATCGTCCTCGCTGCGACTAACCGTGCGGACATCCTCGACAAGGCCCTCATGCGCGCCGGCCGCTTCGACCGCCAGATCCATGTAGACCTGCCCGAGCTGAAAGAGCGCGAAGAGATATTCAAGGTCCACCTCAAGGGCCTCAAGCTCGACCCCGACTTCGACGTCACCTTCATGGCTAAACATACCCCCGGTTTCAGCGGGGCAGATATTGCCAACGTCTGCAACGAAGCGGCCCTCACCGCCGCCCGCAGGGGTAAGAAGAAGATCGAGAGCCAGGACTTCCTCGACGCAGTAGACCGCATCATCGGCGGCATCGAGAAGAAGAGCATGATAATCACCCCGTTCGAGAAGAAGAGCATAGCACACCACGAAGCCGGCCATGCCGTCGTCAGCTGGTTGCTGCCCCATGCAAGCCCTCTCTTTAAGGTGACCCTCATCCCTCGAGGCAATGCGCTGGGCGCAGCCTGGTACCTGCCCGAGGAACATAAGCTGATGACCAAGAGTCAGATGAGCGACGAAATGTGTTCGCTTATCGGCGGCCGTGTAGCCGAAGAAATGCTCAACGGCGAGCCTTCTACCGGAGCTCTCAACGATCTCGAGCGCCTCACCCAGATGGCCTATGCGATGGTCCAGTACTATGGCATGTCGGACAAGGTCGGAAACCTCAGCTTCTACGACAGTACCGGAGCCCGCGGCTACGAATTCACTAAGCCTTACTCCGAAAAGACCGCCGAGATGATGGACGAAGAGGTCAAGAAGGTTGTTAAGGATATCCACGACAAGACCCTCAAGATCCTTACGGAACACCGCGAGGGCTGGGAGGCAGTCGCAAACCTTCTCCTCGAAAAGGAAGTCATCTTCGCAGACGACGTAGAGGCTATCCTCGGGCCTAAAGTAAAGGATGAAGGAGCTGCCTAAAAGAATAATTTTCGGCGTCTTGTTCGCCGCAATAGTGGTGGTAGGAACTGTAATCCTGCCGCCGCTATTCCATTTGCTGATGGCCTTCGCTATCGCCTGGACCCTCCACGAATTCTATGTAATGTCGATGGGGGAGAAAGACTTCCTGAGCGAAAGGGTTATGGCGGCGCTTGCCCCGGAGCTATTCTACGGCCTGCTGGTCCTTTACAAGAGCGGTCACCTCGTAAATCCGGCTTACCTGGCTATATCGATACTTCCTATCCTTGCGCTGATCGTAGCGCCCATCTGGCGCAAAGACCACTCCAACCATGGTAAGCTTGCCTATATCTTCGCCGGCCTCGGCTATATAGGCCTGCCGATGTCGCTTACCCCCATCCTTATGTACCATGATGGGACGCAGGACGGCTGGCTGATTCTCTCGCTGCTGCTAATGGTCTGGGGAGCGGATGTGGGCGCCTATTTCATAGGTACCGCATTCGGCCAGAGGCCCAACTCTATAAAGATAGCTCCCGCCATCTCTCCGAAGAAGTCGCTTTGGGGCCTTTTCGGGGCCGTATTGTTCGGTATAGGCATCGCAGTGGGGCTGCACTACCTCGGGCTCGTTAAGCTCCCTCTGGGGGCCTCTGTGGCCGTCGGCGGGCTCGCCGCAGCCGGAGGCCTGCTAGGAGATCTGGTCGAGAGTATGTGGAAGAGGTATTTCGGGGTGAAAGACTCCGGGAACCTGATCCCCGGCCACGGCGGGCTCTACGACAGGCTTGACAGCGCTATCCTGGCGCTGCCTGTAATCACTGTTTATCTGGCTGTTACCGGTCTGCTTTGATAAGCTCAAGGAGCTTGTCTACAGCTTCCGTTTCGGGAACGTGCTTCAAGACGGGCACGTTCTTTTTGTAGATAGTGACCTTTCCGCCGCCTTCGCCCACATAGCCCCAATCGGCATCCGCCATCTCGCCGGGACCGTTGACTATGCAGCCCATCACCGCGATTACGATGTCCT
>CAJOJC010000135.1 GCA_905234775.1 uncultured Bacteroidales bacterium
ATCCCCCTGCGGCCTTCCTCACATCGGCTTCGCTCGCCTCCTTCTCATAATTATTTATGTAGCCGTCAGGTGGAACTCATTGATTTACAGATAATTATGTAAATCAAAGTAGGAAATTTTCAGAGTTTGATTTAAGCAATTTGCTGTAATACAGGCATATCCACCCAACGGTGCGAAGCATTCGCGCTTTCCCTCACGTTCGAATATTTATTCTTTAGCCCCCGGCAGGGATGTTGTCGCGAGGAGTTGGACCTCATTGTTGGCAGTATCGCTGAGCCCGCGCGGGCTAAAAAGTCGGGGACGATTTTTTCGAAGGGTTGGAAGAGGTCGCGGGCGCTTAGGCAAGAAGCCCGGCGAGCGCACCAGCGAGCGACCTCAGGGACGATCTTCGACAAAATCGTACCAACCTTTTAACCCTTCGCGCTTCCCCTCCCGCCCCGGCGCAGCCCTGGTAGATCAGTCGGATTATTTACCCTTCCCCCGTGCATACCCTCCTCCAAATGAGTGAGGGTATGTGCGTTTTGGGCCATTTTTGAACATACCCTCCCCCGAAACAGTGAGGGTATGCACGCCCAGGCTGGCCAGCGGCGCCAAAAACCCGTCAAATGGCGTCGCGCCGCAAAAACTTCGTACTACTCTGCGGAAATTCCCGCAGAGTAGTACCAACTTTCTGCCAATTTGCCATGAGAAGCGTGGACTTCCTCTGCAAATAATGTAAGGAGACGACGAAAACCCGCGAAAAACATAGTCTTACTGCTCAATTAAAGCAGGAAGACCACGCTAAATGATTATATTTGCAGTATGCGAATGAAATCATTGCTGTTAGCGCTGATGTGTATGTTTGCGGCTTCGTGTGCGGAGGCGCAGGTGAAAAGGTACGAGGTGGAGGTAGTGAAGGAGTATAAACACGACAGAGGAGCATACACTCAGGGACTGTTTTTCTATAAGGATACTCTGTATGAGTCTACCGGCCTTAACGGGAAGTCGTCGCTGAGGAAGGTGGATCTGGCGACGGGCTCGGTACTGGAATCACGTA
Source organism: uncultured Bacteroidales bacterium (assembly GCA_905234775.1). The sequence continues at coordinate 1,037 of CAJOJC010000135.1, forward strand.
AGATTGCGAAGAAATACTTTGCCGAGGGGTCTTGTGTGCTGGGAGATAAACTCTATGTTTTGACTTGGCAGAATCAGGTGGTTTTTGTCTATGACGCATCTTCGCTGGAGTATCAGATGAGCTATTCGTTTGCCCGCGAGGGGTGGGGCTTGACAACTGACGGAAAGCAGTTGATCGCCTCTGACGGATCGTCACGCCTTACTTTCTATAATTCTGATTTACAGCAAGTTCGCTCGATAACGGTGACTATGAACGGTCGCCCTGTCCGTCTTCTCAACGAACTCGAATGGGTAAATGGAAAGATTTGGGCTAATGTCTATACTACCGATATTATCGTAGTCATTAATCCTTCTAACGGAAAGGTCGAAGCCGCTATCAATTGCACCGATCTTCTTCCCGAAAAACTTCGCGCTGCTGATACCGATGTCCTCAACGGAATCGCAGTCTCTTCCGACGGCCGCATCTTCCTAACCGGAAAAAACTGGCCGCGACTCTACGAAATCAAATTAATCGAATTATAGAATATGCGATAGCTGGCAGTCTCCTGCGGAACTCCAGTCGCTGACGCTCCTTCCGGCCCCTTCCATCGTTATCTTCGTCCTCGCTACGCTCGAACTCGCTTCCGACGGACGCCTACCCCCTTCCCGTGCCCGGGGGTGGGCACGTCCGCAGGAGATCTGCCAGCTATCGCTACCTAGAAGGTGAGAGTTGCGCGGAACATGAAGTTGCGGGGAGCCTGAGGGAAGAGACCTTCTTCCTGATACCATTCGGTTGAGCCGCCGCGGAAGTGTGCGCGGTAAACCCACGCATCTGCCTCATACATTCTGTTGAAGAGATTCCCGAAGTATAGGCCCAAAGTAAGACGAAAACCGTGACGTGGCCCTAAATCTATATCGAAATAGTCTGATAATGAGGCATTTGCAACGACGTATGCGGGCAGACATCTGTCTTCGCTTGCGGTGTTGTCCCAGTATTGTGAGCTTAAGACCCGTTGATGTCCACCAGATGAAGCGGGTCATGGCGACTACGGAAGGGGACATGAGCATGGTGGTTTTGTCGAAGTGCTGCTGATATTGTCCTACGAAGTTCCAGTCGTCGATATTGTCGTATTCCTCGTAATATGCGGTGTAGTCCTTGATCTGATTGACGCTGAAGGTAGCATTGCCCTCCAGGGTAATAAACGTGGAGGGATTCCAAGCTGCGGCGAGTTCTATGCCGCGACGCCAGCTGCGGGGGACATTCTCCTTGATGGCGTAGCCTGAGTCGGTCAGCTTTCCGGTTTCGAGGAGCATGTCCTTGTACTCCATCAGGTATATGTTGGCGGATGCGCTGACATAACCGTTCCAGTATCGGTAGCCGATTTCGGTGTCGATCATCTTTTCCGGTTTGATTTCGAGAGAGGTGCCTGCGGCGTTGTTGGTCTCGATTATTTCCTTTATGTCGGAGCGGCCGGGCTCACGGTGGCCCAGGGCTACGAACGCGTAGGCTTTGTGACCGCGTTTGGGGGCCCAGGTGAGCCCGGCTCGCGGGTTGAAGAACCCCCATCCGCCGTTCCAGGTCATATCGCTGAACTCGTCGTCGATACCGCTAAGGCCGTAGAGTATGCCTCTGTACTGCAGATCGACGTAGGCATTCAGGGCGGGGATAGGAGTGTATTCGGCGCGGGCCCAGACGTTTGCTTCTTTTTTTAGACCCTCGTTCAGATACCACTGGTGAGAAGAGACCTCGCCAAGTTCTTTGTTCCATTTCACATCGCCGTAGTGGAGACCGTCGAAGGCTGAGAGGTAGACTCCTCCGGATAAAACGCTTCTGTTTCCGAAATAATTGATATCAGATTTTACGACAAAGTAGTCGTTGCTCATCGACTTGTTGATGATGAAATCGCTCTTTGCCGAAGGGTCTGCTACGTCCGCTGCCCCAAAACCGTATGCCTTGAACTTCTTGCCTGTTTTGTACTGTTCGTAGTAACCGTTGCCGTTGGTCCAGTTGAAGACAGTAGTCCAGTGGAGTTTGAGGCCCCAGCGGTGGTTGTATTTCAACTGAAGATGGTGTTGGGTGTAGTTGTCGGTCTCGTTAGGGTAATAGCATATATTGCCCTCTGAATCTTTGTACTGGCCGGCGCTGTTGTAGGTTCTGTCTGCTGCCAGGTGGGCCTTCGATATGCCGTTCCAGGTAATTC
>CAJOJC010000136.1 GCA_905234775.1 uncultured Bacteroidales bacterium
GATGCCAAGATCATAAACGGCCTGCGCCACCTTGAACTCTTCAATAGCAGCATCGGCATCGAATCCGTTATTATAGAGCTTCGCGAGGGAATTGCGACTTTTGTGCTTATAGGTAATGGCAGTACCGCCTTCGCCGGAGGGTGTGTATTCGTTAAGGTTGATTGTTTCGCAGTCTTGCATAGGGAAGTCTCTTAGATTCCTGCGCCGTCGGTGAAGGATTCCTGGGCGCGGCCCTGGACGATGGTTGAATGAGGGGGAACAGAGTGCGTCAGCCAGACGTTGCCGCCGATAACCGAACCCTCGCCTATCGTGACACGGCCGAGGATTGAAGTATTCGAATAAACGGTCACTCCGTCTTCCAGAATCGGGTGGCGCGGAACATTGAGCGGGCGCCCGTCTGGGCCGTAGCGGAAGCTCTTTGCACCCAGCGTAACCCCCTGATACAGAGTCACATTCTTCCCTATTATCGACGTCTCGCCAATCACAACTCCGGTCCCGTGGTCGATTGCGAAGCCCTCGCCGATGACGGCGCCCGGGTGGATGTCGATGCCCGTGACGTTGTGGGCATATTCAGTCAGCATGCGCGGGATGATCGGCACTCCGAGGGTCAGCAGTTCGTGGGCCGTGCGGTAATAGAGCATCGCGGTTACAGCCGGGTAGCAGTAGATGATTTCCTGCTCGCTCTTGACGGCCGGGTCGTTCTTCGCCAGCGCTTTCACGTCCGTATCCAGCAGGCGCTTGATTTCGGGGATTCGGGCGACAAACGCGTCCGCGGTCGGGGCATCGGTCGCCGAACGTAGGCTGTCGTAAACCCCGCGCAGCGCGTTTTCCTCACGGACGTCGCTATACAGCGGGAAAACCACGTCTTTCATGCTCGCCATCATCGCCTTGAGATGGCCTATAGTGCTGTTAAGGGAGAGGCTCATCGCTGGATCGGGTAGTTTTCAAAATCGTAGAGGACGGTAGAAAGATAACGCTCGCCCGTGTCCGGCAGAAGGGCCACTATCGTCTTCCCTTCGTTTTCGGGCTGGCGGCTAAGGCTGAGGGCCGCGGCGAAGGCGGCGCCGGAGGAGATTCCGACGAGCAAGCCTTCCTTAGCGGCCAGGCTGCGGGAGGCGGCGATCGCGTCGTCGTCGGAGACGGGAAGGACGCAATCAACAACCGCAGCATTGTAGGTCTGCGGGACAAAGCCGGCGCCGATTCCCTGGATCGTATGTTTCCCGGCGACACCGGTCGAAAGAACAGCCGAACTTTCCGGCTCCACGGCGACCACCTGAACCTCGGGCTTATGCTTTTTCAGCGCCCTTCCCGTACCGCTGACGGTACCGCCGGTTCCGACGCTCGCGACGAAAATGTCCACGGCGCCATCCGTATCGGCCCATATCTCTTCGCCCGTCGTGCGCTCGTGGGCTGCCGGGTTCGCGGGATTGACGAACTGCCCCAGGATCACCGCCCCGGGGGTGCTCTCCCTTAGCGCCTCGGCCTTCGCAATCGCCCCTTTCATCCCCTCGGCGCCCGGAGTGAGCACCAGACTCGCGCCTAAGGCCTTTAGCAGGCTGCGGCGCTCCTGGCTCATCGTCTCCGGCATCGTCAGGACTACCTTATATCCCTTGGCCGTTCCGACCCATGCCAGACCGACTCCCGTGTTGCCGCTCGTGGGCTCGATGATAGTCGCGCCGGGCTTCAGGGTTCCCTTCTTCTCGGCATCCTCTATCATAGCGAGGGCGATGCGGTCCTTGACGGATCCGCCGGGGTTGAAAAATTCGAGTTTTAAAAGAATATCCGCCTTCTGGCCTTCAAAACCGCAGATTTTCAGAAGCGGGGTGCGGCCTATGAGTTGAGTGAGTGATGTGTATACCATACCGTTAATTAACCTTCTTGAAAACAAATATACCATATTAATGGTTATATAGTTACTTTTGCAGTCCCAAAAACACACGGGGTATTAGCTCAGTTGGTAGAGCGCCAGGTTCGCAATCTGGAGGTCAGGGGTTCGACCCCCCTATGCTCCACAAAAATAGCAGGCTTCGGCCTGCTTTTTTTGTGGTCGAAGCCGACGTCGCCCTCAAGAAGAAATAATTCTTTTACCTGCTGTTGCGCCACTCCAGCGGCGTCATCCCCGTAAGGGCTTTGAAGTTGCGGAAGAAAGTGGTGCGTGAAGAGAAACCGGACTCTTCGGCGACTTCGTCGAGGAGCATTTCCGGTTGCTCACGCAGCAACTTCTGAGCGTAGCGGACGCGATATCGCGTAATCAATTGGGTGAAACTTTCGCCCGACATATTATTCAGCAGAACGCTGACATAAGTTTTGTTCGTCGCCAGCTCGGTTGCTACATCGGTGATGCGCAGATTCTTACGACGATATAGTTCTTTCTCCTCGATCACGGCAGTGATCTGCTCCATCATATTGCGCGGCAAAACAGTCTCGGCCGGCGCGGCTTCGGTAGCCTCCCTGCGCCTGCGGGCGATAATCCATACAACCAGCCCACACAGAACCACCGCCAGCAGAACAATAGTCCACAGCGGAACGCCTGCCTGAACGACCGGCTCAGTATGCAGGATATATGCCTCTGAGCAGGTCTTGAAGTTATCGACCATAACGGGGACCTCGCCACGCTTCCAGTTAGTGCCGCCCGCAAAAACAAAGCGTCCGCCGGGCATCAGCTTCGCGCAGTTGGAGGCAAACCCATTCGGCACATCTGCGTAGAAAAGAGTAAAAGCGGCCTTGCCCCCGTCGAAGGTGGCGTCATATGCGATTCGGGCCAGGTACAGGCGGCCTGTTTCCACATCCAGACCCTGGGCCCAGATCAAACGAGCAGGACGGTCGACCTGGAGGTAACGCCAACCGATTAGATTTCCCTCCGGCCCAATTGTAGGAAGGGGCCGCTCCATCTCAAGCAGGGAGAACGTGCCCTTCTCGACTTTCAAGATTGCCGTCTGCGGTCCCGAACGGCTAACGAGCGGAACCAGGTAGGTATAATCGGCGATCCGCATTTCGTCCGGGAAAACGTAATAATTTACCCCCGGCCACCACTCTTCAAGCAGAGGTACGTATTCGGTAGTGCCTCCGAGATGCTCGACCCGCCCGCCGGGGTTCCCGCCCATGGTATCCCATGGCCCGAAGACGATAATATCATCGCGCGAGGCTGGAAGGACGTGGGGTTCTGCCCAGCCGGGAGCGAGCGGGCCGCCGGGGACGAAGCCGCCCTCCGGAGTCCAGGTTTCCCAGCTGTCCGTCGCACGCCAGTTGCCCACGATGACGACGCTGCCGTCGGGCATGGTCAGGGCCGAGGACATGGACCGTTTCACGGCCATAATGCCGACTGCAGTGAAAGCATGCGTCCCGGGGTCATAGATCTC
>CAJOJC010000137.1 GCA_905234775.1 uncultured Bacteroidales bacterium
CTAACGGCGAAGATATTGAAGCAGGAACCAGGAGGTACTCTGAAGGACACTCCATCTACGAGTTCTACACCTATCATTACGAAGGTGTCGACCAGATGACTGGCCGGGCTCTCTATACCATGGATCCCGAAAAGAAAGAAGACGCCGCCGCTACCCAGTTCGTGACAATCAACGGTACCGACTATGCCCTCGATACGGCAGTGGGTCTCCGCGACTTCCGCGGCTCCGCCCTCCCTTCGGTCTATGGCTCAGTCCACACAACGCTCTCTTACAAGGGTCTCTCCCTCTACGTCCTCGGAACTTATTCCCTCGGCGGCCTTCTCCTTGACAGCGGATATTCTAACCTGATGGGCCATGCAGCCAACAGCCCCAGAGCCCTTCACGTAGATGTCCTGAAATCCTGGAATGGAGTTCCTGACGGAATGACTGAGACTTCTGCGAACCGGATTGATCCTAACGGAATTCCGATTTATGACCTGAATCTCAATACCTACAGCAATGCGACTTCCGATCGTTGGCTTACGGATGCTTCATACTTCGTACTGAAGAATGTTACGCTTTCCTACACCTTCCCTAAGAAGAACCTCCTCCCGCTCGGCATTGAGAGCTTATCCATCAACGCAGGTATTGAGAATGCTTTCACACTTACCGCCCGTCAGGGTATCAACCCGCAGTACAGCTTCTCCGGCGGCCAGGATGCAACTTACTTCACCGCCCGGATCTTCAATTTCGGAGCTACCCTGAAATTCTAACTTCCAAATGAGCAAAGCAATGAAAACTATAAACAGGATATTGACTGCGGCAGCGCTTACGCTTGCCTTTGCCGCCTGCTCCAAGGATTACCTGGAGACAGCTCCTACCTCTTCGGTCGGTACCGCTACTGTTTTCGCCACGACGGATCTCGTCAAAATGGCCGTCAACGGTATTGCATACAATATGACCACCCAGCAGGGTCCCTACTCTCAGGGCTGCTGCGGAGAGAACCGGATCTGGTCCATCTATAACGAGTACGCTTCCCAGGAGTTCGTATACAACCAGATGGCGACCGGCTGGGCTCCTATCATGAATCAGGAGTATCTCAAGCGGGATAATACCTCCTATTCTAGCTATCCTTGGTTCTACTATTACAAGATTATTTCCAACGCAAACGCCATTATCGTGAATGTAGACGGAGCAGAAGGAACGGATGCTGACAAGGCCTTCTACAAGGCCCAGGCCCTGACTTATCGGGCTTATGCTTACACGAAACTTCTCCAGCTTTATTCGGTCCGCTGGTCTGACAGCAGCAACGGGAGCGCAGACGGTGTCGTCCTCCGCCTCGACGAATCTACCGGTGAATGCCCTGTCTCCTCGATGATTGACTGCTACAATCAGATTTACAAGGACCTCGATGACGCAATTGCCCTCTTTACCGAGTCAGGACTTGACCGCCCCGCCGGGGAGGTTTGGCTGACCAATAAGAATGTCGCATATGCCGTTTATGCCAAAGCGGCTCTCGACCGCGCTGACTATGCAACAGCTGTTTCGATGGCACAAAAGGCCGAGGATGGTTATCCGCTGATGTCCAACGCCGATTATCAGGCAGGATTCTGCAACCCGACGAGCGAGTGGATCTGGGGTAGTTATGGAGACGGCAGCGAGAACAACTGGTACTGGACTTTCGGCACCCAGTTCTCCTGCAACGGCTATTATGCAAACAAGTCACAGTATGGAGCCGGAGCTATTGATATGGCTTGTATTGAGAAGATTCCTACGACCGATATCTGACCCTCGATAAATTCGGGGCTACAAGCGTCAATGACGCGGGTTTTGACCAGACCAACGGTTTCGCCATCCGTTCTGCGACCAACCCTCTCTTTCTGAGTGCAGCAGCTTATGTTGCTTCGAGAACTCCGGCAGGACTGGAGGAGGCCTATCAGACGTCATTCTACTACATCAACGGCCAGCTTAAGTTCTGGGTTTTCGACACTCCGGGCGTCATGTATCTCCCTTATATCCGTACTTCGGAGATGTATCTCATTGAGGCGGAAGCCAACTACTTCCTCGGTGAGACAGCCAAGGCCCAGGCCGCCCTTGTGGCTCTGAACGCCACTTCCGGCCGCGACCCTTCCTATACTTGCTCCAAGACCGGTACTGCCCTCTTTGACGAGATTGTCCTCTATCGCGAGCTTGAGCTCTGGGGTGAAGGATCCAACTGGAACGACTACAAGAGGTGGAAGAAGGACGTCGTCCGCGTTCCCATTACTTCCGGTGGTATCTGCCACTCCGCTTATGGTAACATCACAGCCGCTTCTTCCGACTGGTGCTGGGCTATCCCTGAGGTTGAAACCTTGTATAACAAGGCCTTCTCTTCCGATATTCCCGAAACCGAAGGAGAATAAAATGACGGTCTGAATTGTTCAGAAAAATCTATTGTTTTTCTAACAAAAATACGTATCTCTGCAGTCCGGTTTTTTAGCCGGACTGCTTTTTGGAAAGATGCTCGAGTGGCTTAAGAGGCACGCCTGGAAAGCGTGTATACTCCAAAAGGGTATCCCGGGTTCGAATCCCGGTCTTTCCGCAAAAATCCCGCAAAAAATTTGCGGGATTTTTTGTTTATGGCACGGTATTGGTATTTACTAAAGTCGATTAGACATAAATATTGATACCTTAACATATTTCCGGAGCGCAGTCGGGAGACACCGCTCCGGAATTGCTGTTTTATAATAGCCGGATAAAGAGGCCGCCGACTACGGAACGGGCCTTCATGGCCTGCCAGCGAGGGGTCTGAGTCCAGACCCAGTCCCCCATCGGAACCCGGTCGGGAGTCTCGTTCTCGAATTTCCAGACCGGCTCCACAAACTTCATGAAGGTCTCGTTGTCCTTTGCCATGGAGGCGGTCCAGAGGATCCAGTCAATCTTTGTGTAGCTCTCGCGGCTGTCGAGAGGAAGGCCGTACTCATTCTGGACGGTGAGATAGTAGGAAAGTTCAGTTTCAATGACCTCCTCCGGGAAAACGTCGAGCCCGAGGATACGGTCCCAGACTAGATTGTACTTTTGGCTCCAGCTGCCGGGGCGGTCGAAGGTAAGCCGGTAATGATCCCCGTCAAAGGCCATTTCCTGCCACTTCTGGGCCATTTCCTTCACCATGGTCCCATATTTTTCGGCGACCTCGCCGAAGCCGAGTTTTTCAGCCATCTTTCCATAAGAGGCAAGGGCGAGGATCGCCTTCGCCGAGAGATTTACGTTGTGAGCCAGGCGGCCGGCAAAGTCGTCCGTACAAAGCTGATCCGCCGGGTCATAGCCGAATTCCGACAGGTACTCCGCCCAGCGGCTCATGGTCTCCCAATGGGTTCTCGCATAGTCCAGGTCCCCATTGTAAAGGGCCACGGCCGCGGTCAGGAGAATCATGTTCCCGCTCTCCTCCACGGGCATGTCGTAGGGATAGGTCTGACCGGAAGCAATC
>CAJOJC010000138.1:0-2476 GCA_905234775.1 uncultured Bacteroidales bacterium
TTAGCAGGCAGTCCCGCTTATAACGCACCTTTGTCTAATAGTTCGCGGGCGATTTCGGGGGCGTCGGGAGAGAGGCCGTTGGAGGGGTCGGTGCAGAAGGATTTGAGGTCAGATTCGGTCCAGGAGGGGTTCTCTGCAAACCATTTCTTGAGCTTTTTGCGCGTATCCGAGCGCTTGCGACGGCAAACGTCGCAGGTTCCGCAGGGTTCGGAATCTGATTGTCCGAAATAACGGAGAAGGTACGATGCGCGGCATTCGTCCGTTTCGCTGACGTATTCGAGCACGGCTTGGCCGCGCTCGTGGAATGAGGCGCGAAGCATCTCGTACTTCTCGAGTTGGAGATCCAGGTTGCCCGGTTCCAGGCGGTTGTGACGCAGGACGATCACCGAGCTGTTGTCGCAAGGGACGTAGCGGATGATGTGGGAGACCGAAAGGTCGTAGAGCATCTTTCGAAGAGCAGGGACGGTAAGGCCCTGGCGATGGCAGACGTATTCTTCGTCTATCGGGACCGGGTACGAGAAGATGCCTGTATACATGCGCATAAGGGTCTCGAGAAGGCTGACGAGCGAGACATCGCCGAGGTCGATGTCGTAGAGGCGGGAACGGTCTGGAACAATCTTTACCCGGGTAGGAATGTCGACGTCTTCGTTGTATGAAATGTGCCCCGAGGTCTCGAGATAATGGAGTGCGTAATGGACGCTCGAAGAACTGAGGCTGAAGCGTTTGCAGAAATCTTCGAGGCTAAACTTGAGCTCGCGGCCGGCTCCGGTTTCGTAGGGGACGCCGTAGAAGACGTGGAGTTTCTGGTAGATGTCTTCGATATAGGCCGGCGAGGGGAAGCTGGCGCTCTCCAGGCGCCTTAGGCGGTCGACGTCTTTCACGCCCCAGAGAAGTACCGCATACGAGCGCTTTCCGTCTCTTCCGGCGCGACCGGCTTCCTGGAAATAGGCCTCCGGCGAGTCCGGGAGGTCGAGGTGGATGACGAAGCGCACGTCCGGCTTGTCGATTCCCATTCCGAATGCGTTCGTACAGACCATCACCCGCGTACGGCCGCTCTTCCATGCTTCCTGGCGAGCGGTTCGAGAGGAGGTAGACAGCCCGGCATGGTAATAATCGGCATCGATTCCGAGCGTGCGGAGTTGGGAGGCGAGTTCTTCGCACCCGCGGCGACTGCGGCGGTAGATGATCCCAGTCCCGGCGACCGAATTGCAGATTCCGGCGATCTGGCCGATCTTATCCTCGCATTCGCGGACGATGTACGAGAGATTCGGGCGCTCGAAGCCGGATTTAAGAAGCAGCGGCTCGCGGAAGCGGAGCTTGTCCATGATGTCTTCGCACACTGGCGGGGTCGCGGTCGCTGTAAGGGCAAGCACTGGGGCATCTACGAGCTCGCGAATCGCTCCTATCTGGAGGTAGTCCGGACGGAAATCGTAGCCCCACTGAGAGATACAGTGGGCCTCGTCGACGACGATAAGCGAAACCGGGAGGATATCTAGATAAGAGCGGAAAAGGGAGGTAGAGAGGCGCTCGGGCGAGACGTAGAGGAACTTACAGTCGGGGTCGTAGGCCGCATTGTTGAGGGCGGTATCGACCTCGCGGCGTTCCATTCCTGCGTGGATGGCCAGGGCTTTGATGCCTTTTGACTCCAGATTCTGGACCTGGTCCTGATCCATCTGGCCAAAACACTTGGCATATACTCCCAGGTGTTTGGGATATTTGCATGGACAGATGAGATGATTGCTTCCGAAATCCGTCATCCGCCTCACCTTCCCTTCAAGAGCGGAATTAATTATCTGCTCCTGCATCGGGCGGAACTTTTCGTAGCCCCAAAAGCGGTTTAAAGTCTCAATCGCGGTCATCAATGCAAAAATACCAAAATGTTATGATTTGTCTATTACCAAATTTATGCTAAATTTGTTCCCGATTTCAGAACCCTGGAAATTCTTTAAATTTTCTAAATACATTATGGCAAATATCGATCTTAGCAAGTACGGTATCAAAGGAGTCAAGGAAATCCTTTACAACCCCACCTACGAAGTCCTTTACAACGAGGAAACAAAGCCCGGTCTCGAGGGTTTCGACAAAGGACAGGTTACCGAACTTGGTGCAATCAACGTCATGACCGGAATCTATACCGGCCGTTCTCCTAAAGACAAGTACATCGTCTACGACAAGACTACCAAGGAAGGCGCTCCCGGAGAAATCTGGTGGACTACCGAGGGTTATCCTAACGACAACCACAAAATGTCCGAGAAGACCTGGAAGGCGGTTAAGAAGCTCGCCCTGAACCAGCTCAGCAAAAAGCGTCTTTATGTAGTAGACGGCTTCTGCGGAACACACGCAGACACCCGTATGAAGGTCCGCTTCATTATGGAGGTCGCATGGCAGGCCCACTTCGTGACCAACATGTTCATCCGTCCGAAGAATCAGAAGGAGTTCGACCAGGAGCCCGATTTCGTAGTCTACTGCGCCGCTA
>CAJOJC010000138.1:2509-3060 GCA_905234775.1 uncultured Bacteroidales bacterium
AGGAGCGAGACTTGCGTTGCTTTCAACGTCACTTCCCGCGAGCAGGTTATCCTCAACACCTGGTACGGCGGCGAGATGAAGAAGGGTATGTTCTCGATGATGAACTACTACCTTCCTCTTAAGGGAATCGCAGCTATGCACTGCTCCGCAAATACCGATATGAACGGCGAGAATACCGCTATTTTCTTCGGTCTCTCCGGAACCGGCAAGACTACCCTCTCTACCGATCCTAAGCGCCTCCTCATCGGCGACGACGAACACGGCTGGGACAACAAGGGTGTCTTCAACTTCGAAGGCGGCTGCTACGCTAAGGTCATCAAGCTCGACAAAGAGTCCGAGCCCGATATCTACAACGCAATCCGTCGCGACGCCCTCCTCGAGAACGTAACCGTAGACAAAAACGGCGTTATCGACTTCAACGACAAGAGCGTTACCGAGAATACCCGCGTAAGCTACCCTATCTACCACATCGAGAAGATCGTCCGTCCGGAGAGCCAGGGCCCCGCAGCAAAGCAGGTCATCTTCCTTTCCGCAGACGCATTCGGAGTTCT
>CAJOJC010000139.1 GCA_905234775.1 uncultured Bacteroidales bacterium
AATCTGGTCGTTTCCGAGCCGGCCCCATGACGCACGCAGTTTCAGGTTATCCAGCCAGCCTTCGGTTCCCTCCATCCACGGCTCGCGGGAGATGCGCCAGCCCGCACTGACTGCGGGGAAAAGGCCCAAGCGGTGTTCCTTCGCGAACTTGGCCGACCAGTCTTCGCGAAGCGAGGCCTGGAACAGGTAGCGCCCGTCGTAGGAGTAATTCGCTCTGGCCAGGAGGCCCTGACGGCCGGTATGAGAACGGTTCCCCTTAACCGAGTTCGGGGTCACTTCCGTACTGAAATCGAGGTCCGGGATCTCGACTATGGCGAAATTCTGCTTAGTAGCGGTGAAATAGCGGTAGGCAGTTCCGCTCTGCTCCCAGACGAGGTCCGCTCCCACTTCGTGTTTTCCGAAGGAGCCGGTGTAGTTAACCTGAGCCTGACCCGTATAGCGGGTGAAGAGGGCCGATTCTTCCTGGAGGGTATTGACGCCCGAATTGAGGTGGGGCGAGTTGCCTTCCGTGAGAGTTACCTCCAGGGTAGTCGGATCTTCAGTTCCGTACTGAGGGGTTACCTGCGCACAAGGGAGCATCAGCCTCTTGTTCAAGGTGTTCTTGAAGTCATAGCTGAGCATTCCGCGGGCGGTAAGGCCCTTCAGCCATGGAGCCCGGTACTCGAGCGATAGGGCGGTCTGTACGTAGCTGTTGTCTTTTTGCTGGAAGCCGGACTCGTCGCGCGCGATGAGCGGATTCTGGTAACCGATATAGGTTCCGTCCGGCATGCGGGGATTGATCGTAGGCTTAGCGGAGATAGTGTAGAAGACTACGTTTTTATAGCCATACTCCGCTCCGCCGCCGTCCAGCGAGGCCGTAGGGTCGCTGCTGCCGGCGGACACGCCGCTCTGATGACGCTGTTCGATACGGCCGGAGAGGTCCAGTTTAAGGGTGAGGTCTTTAGTTAGCGAGACGTCGATATTCGAGCGGAGGTTGTAGCGCTTGAACCATACGTTATCGATAAGACCGTCCTGAAGTAGAGTACTGCCGCCGAGGAAGTAGCGGGCGGAGTCCGTACCGCCGGAAACGGTGAGGTTGTGGCTCTGGCCAACTGCGTAAGGCTTGAATATGAGGCTCACCCAGTCCGTATTGCCGAAGACTCCCTGGGGGTCGGTCTTTTCGCCCTTTATGTAGGCTATCTCGTTCTCGGAGTAATCCGGACGGATCTGGTTGTCTGCTCCGCGCAGGAGATTGTCGGTAGCTGTAGCTAGATTATGCCAGTAGGCGTACTCGGGGCCGTCCAGGAGCTCCACCATATCCGTATTGCTGGAGAAGGTGACGCTGCCGTTGTAGTTCAGTATGGGTTTGGAGGCATCTCCCCTGCGGGTAGTTACGAGGATGACGCCGTTAGCGCCCTTGACTCCATAGACTGCAGCCGAAGCTGCGTCTTTAAGGATGGTTATGTTTGCGATTTCGCTGGGGCTCCGTCTACAAGGACCAGAGGCTGGGAATTACCGGTAGTAGAGATACCGCGGATATAGATGCTGGCGTCGTTCTCGCCGGGGAGGCCGGTAGTCTGGCGCGACACAAGGCCCGGGAGCTTTCCTCCGAGCATACCGGTAATGTTGTCTACAGGGACATTCTTCAGGGTTTTCTGGTTCACGGAAGCGACACTGGCCGTAAGGTCGCCCTTCTTCTGGACGCCGTAACCCACGACCACCGCTTCATCCAGATTAACAGCCGCCTCGCTGAGGGTCACTTCGTAATAGGGCCTTCCGATAGCCCTGTAGAGAGTCTCGTATCCGATACAGGAAAACTCTAGCTCTCCTTTGGAGTATTTCTCAGGGATATTTAGGTCGAACTCTCCTTCCAGACCGGTAATCGTACCGATGGTAGTTCCCCTGATTGCGACGCCAGCTCCGGGGATAGGAATTTTGTCCTGATCCAGGACTTTTCCCCTCACTGTATTCTGCGCAAGAAGTTGCTGGGAAAACAACAATGTCACCCCCACCGCCAGCGCCAGTATAAGCCTTCTCATCCTATATTATTAATTATGCATTCAAATTTAACGTTTTTCTGCGATAATTCATATAGCGGAGGGCGGGATTTCGTCGGGCTTGGACAGCGCTGGTAAAAACTTCCTACATCTCTGCGGGGATTTCCGCAGAGTAGCATCAAGTTTTTGAGAGATTTGCGGAAGGTGGGTCCCCCTTTTGCGGAAGGTGTGCTTTTGTGCGGCACACCTTCCGCAGCCAGTGCATTTTGCGTGCGGAAGGTGTCACCCTTAAAAACACACCTTCCGCAAACGACCCGCACACCTTCCGCAGCCATTCCCACGTACAAGTGCCTGCTCACTCACCAGAGGGATTTCGTCGGGAAGGATGGGATCCCTCTCGATACGCGAAAAGCCAGCGACAGCTGGCTTTGAAGCGGTGAGAGAGGGATTCGAACCCCCGGTACGTTGCCGTACACCTGTTTTCGAGGCAGGCTCCTTCAACCACTCGGACATCTCACCCTGGGTTTTGGGACTGCAAATATATAAAAACTATTCGAATTACAAACGCGTTTCAACGTACTTCACATCGAAGCCGTCGCGACCGACTGTGATGACATTGTAGCCGGAACGGTCGCGGTCGAAGGCGAAGCCGACGGGGCCGCAGGCATAGAAGCGAATACCTTCGTACTCTGTCGCGTAATCTATATGAGTATGTCCGGCGAAGACGGCATCTACCCCGTACTTCTTAAACAGAGAAATATACTTTTCGCGCTGAGCAGTTGAGAAATTGAAGTAATCCTCCGGCTCGTCGATGCTCTGACGGATGATCGGGCAGTGTAAAAAGACGAAGATATACTTGGCGTGGCGAGCCTTCGAAAGCTCGGAGCTCAGCCACTCCAGCTGCTCATTTTCCAGCTCCTCTTCCCCATTCTTTATGCAGTTCGAATCGAAGCCGATAAATGCGCAGCCGTTCTTCTTGAAGGAGAATCGGGTAGCGCCATGGAGCCTCTCATAGCGCTCACGGCTGGCCTGATCGCCAGTACGGATGTCGTGGTTTCCGGGGAGCTCGTAGACCGGAGCTTCAATAAGCGCTCTTCCCGCAAAGTATATCGA
Source organism: uncultured Bacteroidales bacterium (assembly GCA_905234775.1). The sequence continues at coordinate 3,090 of CAJOJC010000139.1, forward strand.
ATCCTGCTTGTCTGAGTATGCCCAGTTCACGAGGTCGCCCGTGATCACGACCAGCGCCGGATCGAGCGCGTTGACCTCGGCTACTGCAGCCTTGAACATGGTATCTGTTCTCTCCTCGCTCAGCTCGAACCCTATCTGAGGGTCAGTCATCTGGACGAAAGTAAAGGGATGAAAAGGACAGCATGCAGGGACTAAAAACAATAGACCGAAAAGAAATTTTTTCATAAAATTATTTTTTAAGGCACATAAAAATAGCAAAAATTCGGCGAATAATGGGTATCTTGTACTCGCTTATGAAAAGAATAACACTCCTGCTTTTAACCCTTGCAGCGGTCTGCTGTACTCCTAGCCCGGAGCAGCGCGCCCGCGAACTGGTCGCGCAGATGACCATCGAACAGAAAACTGCCTTGATGGCGCACCAATCTTCGCCCATCGACGAGCTCGGTATTCCGGCCTACAACTGGTGGAACGAAGCGCTCCACGGCGTTGCCCGAAACGGAAAGGCGACCGTCTTCCCTATGCCTATCGCGATGGCAGCATCGTTCGACGAAGCTCTTGTAAATGAGGTATTTACGGCCGTAAGCGACGAGGGTCGCGTGAAAAATCGCCAGGCTCTCGAGCAGGGCGAGTCCGGCTGGTATCAGGGAGTGACTTTCTGGACTCCCAACATCAACATATTCCGCGACCCGCGCTGGGGCCGGGGAATGGAGACGTACGGCGAGGACCCGTATCTGACGGGGCAGCTCGGA
>CAJOJC010000140.1:0-1533 GCA_905234775.1 uncultured Bacteroidales bacterium
CGGTAACCAGGGCGGCATCGGGGCCTATGCCTATCAGGCCCTCGCTTCGGCCGGATTCAATTACAACAATATAAACGGTTTGGGCTTCTCCTCTGCCGGCAATCGCAACCTGAAGTGGGAAACCGCCGTGCAGGAAGACCTGGGAGTGGATGTGAGCTTCTTCAAAGGCGCCCTTTCCCTTACGGCCGATATCTTCAACAAAGACACCCATGACCTGCTGTATAACCGGCCTACCATGGCAACCACCGGTTATACCACCGTTTCCAGCAACATCGGCTCTATGAATAACAAGGGTCTGGAACTTTCCGTTACCGGGAACCTTGGGAGAGGCGATTTCCGCTGGAGAGGTGACTTCAATATCTCCTTTATCCGGAATAAACTTACCAAACTGCTGGATGACAAGCAGTTTATAATGCCCGACAGCTTCCATACGCTGAAGGTGGGTGAAGAAGTCGGCTCTTTCTACATGGTAAAGATGCTCGGAATCTATCAGCGTGACGAGGATGTCCCCGAGTATCTGTATGTAAACGAGGGGGTCCGGGCCGGCGATGTGATTTATGAGGATGTCAGCGGACCGGACGGAGTTCCGGACGGGAAGATTGACAATACCTATGACAGGCAGATTGTCGGGTCGGCGAATCCGAAGTTCTCCGGAGGATTCAACAACACTCTTTCGTGGAAAAACCTCGAGCTCTCCGTTTTCATGACGTACTCGTATGGACAGAGTGTGTATGAATACTGGTCCGGCGGCCTTCGTCTTGGCGGAAGCGGCCTGTGGCCGCAGCTGCGCAGCACCTGTGAGGGCCGGTGGACAGGGGAAGGGACTACCAATACCACGCCCCGCGCCATTTACAACCAGACCTGGAACAGTACGAAGTTCGGCACGAGCAGCCGCTTCCTCCACGATGCGTCTTATCTCAGACTGCGCTCCGTCACGCTGGGCTACAACCTGCCTGGCCGCTGGGTGTCGGCGATGAGACTGGACGGTCTAAGGGTATATTTCCAGATTGACAATGCCTGGATCTTTACCAAATGGCCATATCTTGACCCCGAGGTCTCTTATAACTCCAGCGCCACCACCTATGGCGTAGACTGGCTCAACCCCGGTCAGCCCAGAACATTCCTGTTGGGTGTTAACCTCAAATTCTAAGCGGTATGAAAAAGATTATATATCTCCTTTTTGTCGTAACAATGGGCGCTGCCTCTTCCTGCCAGGTAATGGATCATTTCCCGCACAATGCTGTCTCACAAGAGAGTGTTTCGGAGGAAGATTTGGACCTGCTTTATACCGGACTTTATAATTTCGCCCAGTACAAACCCACGTTCAACGGCTATTTCCAGAACGATATGGCCGGTGGGGATTTCAACCGCGGGGGTTCTTCCGCCTTTGCCGACGCTCCCAGCTGGATCAAGGATTGCATGCTTATTACAGGCGGCTGGATATCAGGCCCCTGGAATGGTTATTACTCGTGGCTGTACCAGGTCAACAGTTTCCTGAAAATGGCCGCCCGTGCGGAACAGACAGATGCTGTC
>CAJOJC010000140.1:1561-2103 GCA_905234775.1 uncultured Bacteroidales bacterium
TTATTATAATCTTGCGACCAAGTATCGTAACGTCCCGCTTCTCGAAGAGCCGAGCGATCAGATGCTGCCCTCTTCCTCGGAAACCGAGATTTGGAAACTGGTAAACGGAGACCTCGATTTTGCACTGAAGAATTCCGAGCGCTTCTCGTCGAAATACTACGTTTCCACCGAAGCGGTCGAGGCCTTGACGGCCCGCGCCCTGTTGGCCCAGGGCCGGAAAAGGGAAGCCGCCGTACATGCCGAAAATCTCATTGCCGATTCGCGTTTTGCGCAGCATATATGCGGTGGTAAAAACCAAAATCGTATATACAATCAAAAGAATCCCTTATCGAGCAAAGATATCTGAGCGAAGAGAGGTTTACGAATCACTTAAGAAGGAGATGACCGGAGAATATGAGAAATGGATTACGAAAAAAGAATCCATGTATGATACTTCGGAGGAGCCCTCCTATCAACCGCTGATTTCTATACTGGTACCGGTGTATAATATCGAGGAACGCTATCTGGATGAGTGCGTCGAGTCAGTCATGAAACAGATTTAT
>CAJOJC010000141.1:0-1894 GCA_905234775.1 uncultured Bacteroidales bacterium
GCGGGAGCAAGGTGAATGTCGAAGTGGCCAGAAGGGGAGTGCCTGACGTGCGTACCTACACCATCACCCGCGACCGCATACCTGTAGAAAGCGTGGTGGCCGCCTACGAGGCTGCCCCCGGTGTAGTATATATAAAGGTCAGCCGCTTCGCGGCCAATACCGGAAGGGAAGTTTTCGATGCGATGAGAAGCCTCGGCAAGAAACCGGACGGCATCATCATCGACCTGAGGGGCAATGGCGGAGGTCTCTTCGGCTCCAGCCTTACAGTAGCCAATCTCTTCCTTGCAAAAGACCAGTTGCTGGTCTATACTGAAGGCTCAAAATCCGGCAGGCATGAAGAGTTCGCTACCGGTAGAGGTATTTATCAGGATGGTCCTCTGGTTATCATGGTGGACGAGAGTTCCGCCTCTGCGAGCGAAATCCTCGCAGGCGCTATCCAGGATTGGGACCGCGGCACTATAGTCGGCCGTCGTACCTTTGGAAAAGGCCTCGTGCAGAGGGAGCTCGGCTATCAGNNNNATGCTTGTCAACGTCATGGTCAAAGGCCGCCCCTACGAAGAGGGTAACAGCGAGCAGTACTACCAGGAGCATAACGACCGTTACGCCCATGGCGAAAGTTTCAGCCGCGACAGTATCAGTTTCGACGAGAGCCAGAAGTTCAAGACCCTCGTGAAGGGCCGTACGGTATATGGCGGAGGAGGCATCATGCCTGATATCTTCGTGCCGCGCGACACTTCATATCTCTCTCCTTTCTATACTACCGTAGCAGCCCGCTCGCTTCTCCAGGATTTTATCAACGACTATATGGACGCCCGCAGGGTGCAGATGAGTAAAAAATACTCTTCATGGGATAAACTCGTGGCAGATCCCGCAGTGGATGCTGTCTTCGACGAGTTCCTCGATTATGTGAAATCAAAGGGCGTGAATCCTTCCCCTGAGGACATTGCCAAGTCTCAGGGCGAGATAAAACTTGCCATGAAAGCCCTGATGGCAAGGGCTCTCTGGGATGACAACGCCTATTATCGTGTGATAAACAGCGAGAACGAGGACTACAAGGTTGCCTTGGAAGAAGTCAAGGCGCTTAAGGCCCGCTGATAAGCCCGCGCATTCTTCAGATGGTCGGCGTAAGAGACTGCGAAGTTGTGCTGACCGTCGAAGGTATCCTTGGCGCAGAAATACAGATAATTGTGATGCTGATAGTTCAGGACGGCCTCGATGGCTGCCTTGGGAGCTATCGTGATAGGGCCCGGAGGTAAGCCTGCGTAGCGATATGTGTTGTAGGGTGAGTCGATTTCGAGGTGTTTATTGAGCACTCTTGTCACACCTTCCTGATTCAAAGCGAACAGCACGGTGGGGTCGGCCTGGAGCAGCATCCCCTTATTCAGGCGGTTGATGTAGACTCCTGCTACAGTAGGCATTTCGGGCTCATATTTGGTCTCTTCTATAACTATCGACGCCAGCGTCATCACCTGGTCTTTTGAAAGGCCGATCTGTCTGGCCTTGGCGGTGCGGCTTTCGTTCCAGAACGCATCGTATTCCTTCTTCATTCGCAGGATCAGGTCCTTGGGAGATATCGTCCACCACACTTCGTAAGTGTCGGGGATGAAAACGCTCAGGTATGTCTCTTTCTTGAAGCCGAGGCTGTCCATGAGAGCCTTGTCCTTCAAGGCGGTGATAAAAGCAGTGGAGTCAGCGAGCAGCCTCTTGCCGAGGTAGGACGCCATGTTTTCCGGGGTGCGGATATAGCCTTTTATCTGAAGTTTTACCGGAGTTTGCCAGCCGTTGGCGAAGATGCGGATTATCTCTTTGTTCGTAAGGCCTGCATCGATATGATAGTGGCCGGGTTCAATTACAGAAGCGAGCCCGAGCTTTCCTGCAGCTTTTGCAAAGCGGA
>CAJOJC010000141.1:1979-2990 GCA_905234775.1 uncultured Bacteroidales bacterium
AATCGTTCGTAACCGAATTGGGCTTGTAGAAAGTGCGGTAATAATCCAGGGCGATAACAGCAGCGATTGCGGCAAGGACGACCAGGATAATCAGTATGGCTTTTTTCATTGTTTCCTCAGATTGATAATGATTCCCGGCGCGGGCTCAGACCCTTTGGGAATGCCGGGGTTGTACTTGTAAAGGTATTTCTCTTTGACGGCATATTGCTGGCTGAGTTCATGCATGGTTTCGCCTTCTTCCACGACATGCTTGTCGAGGTATTTTGCGGCCTGCTTTTTCTTTGCTTCGATATAGACGACTTCGCCGTCCTCCAGCATGCGGTCCTTATGTTCGTCGTTGAAGCGCAGCACCTCCCATTTGAAGAGGTTGAACTCCCTTGCGATAGAATAGAATGACTCGTAATCGTTGGCTATGACGAACATTACGTTGTTGCGTTTGAGAATCTCCCTCTGCAGCGAAATCTTGTAGAGAGGGCTGTTTTCCTTGAGTTCCACCTGTTCGGGCAACTTCGCCACCACGGGGGTGACAGGAAGCTCGTCCTGGCTGACGACAGTGTCATACTGCTGCAGGTTGTAGCGCTCGATGAGATCAATCAGCCTCGTGGAGTACTGCGGGTCGGTGGCGTATCCGGCAGCCTTGAGTCCGTATGCCCAGCCTTTATAGTCGGTTGGGTCGAGGTCGAAGAGGAAGGCATATCTCTGCCTGTACCTCAAAAAGTCCGAATGGTCCTGGAAGGAGTCTTCGACACGGTCGTAAACCCTGAAGCAGTCGTCCTTGATGTCGTCGTCGACATACATCTTCTTGCCTTGGTAGTCATGACACTTGATGCCGAAGTGGTTGTTGCCTTCGCGGGCCAGCCTGGATGTGCCGAAGCCCGACTCAAGGCAGGCCTGGGCCAGTGTTATACTGGCTGGAATACCGCTTCTCTGCATCTGTGCGATAGCAGCATCCTTGTATTTGAGGATGTATTCGGTCCTATAGTCAGATGTGGTCTGGTGAAGCCCTGAGGC
>CAJOJC010000142.1:0-1203 GCA_905234775.1 uncultured Bacteroidales bacterium
ACGAAAGCTGCGAGCGCAAATCTAAATAACTTTTTCATTGTTTTGTTTTTATAAAAATGGTTAAAATAGTTCTAGTCAGTTCTCTTGATATAACCGTATACCTTGTACTTCTTCTCGAAGCCGGTACGGGCCGATTTCACGGCCAGCACAAGACGGGGATTGCCATCGTCTCCGAGAGTCACGTCGTGGTGACCTGCAAGAGAAGGAGTAACATATATATCATAGAAGACATTTGCCTCCAGAGTCACATCGGTGAGATCCCAGAATTCACGCTTGTCACGAGGCACCGCGAATACTATCTCACCAACTTCATCCGGAGCATTTTGTGTAATGACGGCCTCAACTGATTCCTTCCTGTTGAACTTGCTTTCTGAGTTCACGTTCCTGTAGGGAAGATTCCACATCAGCATGGAGGAAATGATTACGTCACTGTCTTCGTGCGTAAACGGCATCTCGACCTGCTTGCAGGAAACAGATGCCATGGCTACTAATGCCAATACTGCCAAATATAACTTTTTCATAAAAGTATCACCATCCGGGGTTATTGATTCCGCCAAGGGCGGCGTTATTGTTGAGTTCTCCCAAAGGAAGTGCGAAGCAGTAGTAACGCTCCATAAACACGCGTTTGGTGCCGTCATCCACGTCACACTCTTCATACTTGAAGCCACCGGGCTCTGAAGCATCCTTCGTAATCCATACACCGTGGAAGCTCACGTTGTGGAGCCTCTCCACACCTTTTCTCCAGCGGCGAAGATCCCAGAAGCGGAAGTTCTCACCACCCAGTTCGACGATACGCTCATGCTCGATAAGATCCATGAACTCATCGAGAGTGGAAGCGCTGCGGGCAGGAAGGCCTACGCGGGCACGGATATCATTGAGAGCCTTGAGTGCGTCGGTCTTGTTGGCCGACCAGTTGGCATTGGCAAGAGCCTCGGCCTTGTTGAGGAGCACCTCGCCGTAGCGGAGCATGATGTCGAAGTGATTGCAGCCGCCTGCATCCCAGGAATGATCTCCTTCGGTGATAAACTTCCGGAAATAATAACCTGTAGAGGTCGTGGTCGCGTTCTGCGTACCCTTGGTGAATTTGGAGATACCGTCCTCTCCTCCCTCGAAGGTTTCGAGCTTACGCTCTTCCCAATCTTCGTTGTTGTAGAGGATTGTGGCATAGAAACGGGGCTCCCTTCCGGAATATGGATCGTTGCT
>CAJOJC010000142.1:1392-2115 GCA_905234775.1 uncultured Bacteroidales bacterium
TTTGTTGGAGAAGACATCCTTGTACTGAGGTTCCAGAATAGCGCCGAGAGCGGCACAAGAGTCTGCCGCGGCGACTACTTCATCCCACTGCTTTGCATAGAGAGCAACGCGGGAGAGGAAGCCGAAGGCGCCGACACGGGTCAGTCGGGTATAATTGGATGCATCCCATGCTACCGGAAGGTCCGGTGCGCATGCCTTGATCTCATCGATGACCCACTGCCATGACTCAGCCTCAGTCATACGGGGCTTATCGTTCTCCTCGGGTCCGACATACTTGTCGCGAAGGACAACTCCTCCGTAGACCCTTATGAGGTAGAAGTACTGCATAGCCCTCATATAGCGGACTTCGGCAACACGTACTTTGAGGAAATCGCTTTTGTACAGGTGACCGTAAGTCTGGACGTCACGCAGGAACTCATTGAACCGGCGGATGCGGGTATAGGAGTCGCCCCAGTTGCTGAGGATGGAAGCATCGTCGGAATTGAACGGCTCGTAATTCATCATCTTACGGTTGTAGCGCCTCGACTGGGTCCAGTCCATGTCCTTAAGAAGGTCGGTCATACAATCGGTAAACCTCGATTCGTTGCCAAGGACGGTTGATTTCTCGCGGACAGCTCCGTAGAGGCCTATCACATACTGGTCGAGGATGGGTTCACTTCCAGACCAGATTGCATCCTGGGTAAGCCGGTCAGTCGCCGGGATATTGACGACATCATCGCAGGC